>CAYMKD010000186.1:0-5567 GCA_964390435.1 uncultured Pseudobdellovibrionaceae bacterium
TTTAATGATAATAAATTTCAGCTCTTTATTAGTAATTTATTAAAAGATTTTACAAGAGTTAACAAAAATGTTGACAACACGTATGTAAAAGATTCTTTCAAGTCATTTATTGATAACTATAAAGTCCTTGGTCATTTCGAAGATGATAAGTCACAGAAGATAGATATCCTAGAAGTAAATTTAACAAATGATAAATCATTAGACAGAGCAAGAACTGCCCAAAGAAATTTCGTTGCAGACTATTTGAAATCTAATAATAAACTAGCCGCATTAGTTGCGTTTATCCCACAGAGTAAAAATGATTGGCGTTTCTCACTTATAAAACTTGAACACTCTCTAGAAGTTAAAAATAATAAGATATCTACAAAAGAAGAAATTACACCAGCAAAAAGATGGTCTTTTTTGGTTGGGAAAAACGAAGGAACGCATACAGCACAGAGTAGATTTGTTAATCTTCTAGTAAGTAATCAAAAACCAAACTTAGAAGAATTTGAATCAGCATTTGATATTGAAGTAGTAACCAACGAGTTTTTTGAGAAGTACAAGGAACTTTTCTTGATTTTCAAAGAGAATTTAGAAAAAATAATTTCAGATGATGAAAGTATTAAAAATGAGTTTAATTCTAAAGAAATTGATACTGTTGATTTTGCAAAGAAAACAATGGGCCAAATTGTCTTTCTTTATTTTCTTCAAAAGAAGGGCTGGTTTGGAGTTGCTCCAGATAAATCCTGGGGAGATGGGCCTAAAAACTTTTTAAGAGAGCTCTTTGAGAGAAGATCAAAATATGGTAAAAACTTTTTCAATGATGTATTAGAACCACTATTTTATGAGGCTCTAGCTCAGGACAGGGGTAAAAATTCATTTTATCCAAAACTCAATAACTGTAAGATGCCATTTTTAAACGGTGGTTTGTTTGAGCCAATGAATGATTATGCATGGGAAACAACTAATATCAACATACCTGATGAAGTATTCTCCAATACTATTCCCACGAAAAATGGAGATAAAGGCAATGGTATTTTAGACGTTTTTGATAGATACAACTTTACTGTTAATGAAAATGAACCCCTAGAAAAAGAAGTTGCTGTTGATCCAGAAATGCTTGGTAAGGTTTTTGAAAACTTACTTCAAGTCAGAGACAGAAAAAGCAAGGGTGCATTCTATACTCCTAGAGAAATTGTGCATTACATGTGCCAAGAGTGCCTGATCAATTATTTGGAGTCTGAGACTGAAGGGATTGAAAGAAAAGACATTGAAAGTTTTATCTATACAGGAGATAGAATTATTGAAAATGACAGTGTAGCCTTAAAGAAAATTAGAGAAAAGCAAAAACGTGGTTATAAATATACTGGCAAGTATGAGCTTTTATTAGCAGAATCAATTATAAAGAAAGCAAGTGAGCTAGACGAGCTTCTAATGAACATCAAGGTTGCCGATCCAGCAGTTGGTTCTGGAGCTTTTCCATTAGGGATGATCAATGAGATTGTCAGAGCTAGAAAGATATTAAACATTTATTTAGATAAGAGACTAACTGACTACCAACTGAAAAAACATGCTATTTCAAACTCAATTCATGGAGTTGATATTGATCCTGGTGCAGTAGAGATCGCCAAACTTCGTTTATGGCTAACTCTTATTGTAGAAGAGTCTACTCCAAGCCCGCTACCCAACCTTGATCACAAAATAATGCAAGGAAATAGTTTGATTTCAGAATATGAAGGAATTAAATTATTTGATGAAGGAATATTTAAAAAATCAAAAGATTTTAAAGCTGAGCAATTGCCTTTTGGTTTTGGTAAATCAAATTCAGAAATAAAACTTGAAGATTTGCAAAATAAGATTAGTTTGTTTGTAGATGAATCACAAAAGACAAAAAAGCAAACACTAAAAGAAGATATTGATAACTTAAAATGGGAAATCATTGAGGAATCATTCAAAGAACAAAAGAAAGTCAGAGAACTTACTAATCTCATTAAGCTAAGACATAAAAACATAAAGCCATTTTTCATTTGGATGCTTGAGTTTAGTGATGTTTTTAAAGAAAAAGGTGGATTTGATGTTGTTATAGGTAATCCTCCATACGTTGGTATAAAAAATAATAAAGAGATATTTGATGAAATTAAAAAGAGCCAACTTGGGCAGTACTACAAAGGTAGATGTGAGCTTTTTTATTTCTTTTTTCATCTTGCTCTAAATATTGGTAAACAAACTTCATCAATAGCATTTATTACTACAAATTATTATATTTCGGCTGATTTTGCTCAAAATTTAAGAGAGGATATTAAAAACAGGTCTATTATTAAAAAGTTAATTAATTTTAATGAATTGAAAATTTTTACATCCGCTCAAGGTCAGCATAATATCATCACAATTTTAGAAAAAGGTCAAAACAATTCTTATAAATCAAAAAATTTAGTAACTCAAATAAAAGGAACTGCAACTCCCTCCATATTAAATTCTATTCTGTATCAGGAAGGTGATAATACGAAATATTATGATATCCCACAATCAAAATTATTTGATGGTGAGAAAAACTACATAAGGCTATCGGGAATTGCATCAAATTCGACAAGAAACATTATTTTAAATAAAATTTCAGACGGTGATTTACTTGGAAACATTGCCCTTGTGAGACAAGGACTAAGAACTGGCATTGATAGGATTTCAAAAACTCATATATCAAAATATAATTTTCAAGGAAAAATAAATTCGGGTGTTTTTGTATTGGGAAAGAATGATTTGTTAAATATTCAAATTCCTATTGATGAACTAGATATCATCAAGGATTTTTATAAGAACTCTGACATTAAAAAATACTTTACAAGTAAAAGATCTTCAAAAAAACTTATCTATATTAAAAAAGACTTGTCTGAAAATATAATTAAATCTGAATATCCAACAATTTATAATCATTTATTCAAATTCAAAGATTTAATTTCAAGAATTAGGGGAAAGAATAATGAGAAAGTAAGTGATTGGTTTACTTTAGATAGACCAAGAGATGAAAAGATATTCAAACTTCCTAAAATTGTAGCGCCTCAAAGAAATAAACTAAATCTATTTGGATATAATGATTTTGACTGGTATACAAGTGCAGACGTATATTTTATCCTTGAGAAAGATGAGGATTTTTCTCTAAAATACATACTTGCATTGTTAAACTCAAAATTGTTTTACTTTTGGCTTTATTTCAGAGGAAAGAGAAAAGGAGAATATTTGGAACTGTACCAAACACCATTATCAGAAATTCCCATAAAAAAAGTTTCTAGCTCAATACAAACCTCATTTATTAAACACGTTGATCAAATTTTAGAGATTACTTCAAGAAATGACTATGATCCACATAAACCTCCTATTGAACAAAGTAACCTGGAAGAAAGAATCAATCGATTGGTGTATGAATTATATAAACTAACTGATGAAGAAATTAAATTGGTAGAAGATGCATATAAACAATAGAAAATACATAACAATTATTTCTTTGATTTTTCTCTCATTCCTTCTTGGACGTTTTACTGCTCCTAAAGTTGCAAGAATTCAAACTGAACATACCTCAGTTTCAGTATGTGATGAAGTAGTTTCAAAAGCAGACACTAATGTAGAAGTATATGAAGAAAAACCAGCTTTAGTGAATTTTGATTCACTTCCTGATGCAAAACTTTTTCAAACAACTATCTCAGAACAAAGTTTAGACGGTCCCAATTTTGCTGGTCATTACACTGTAGCAACTTGGGGTTGTGGCACAGAATGTCAGGGATATGCCATTATCGATGCTAGGACTGGTGATATTGTTGACTACGAACCATATCTAGAATACCAAGTGAGTTATGGACTATCTTTTGAGTTAGACAGCAATATACTAACCTTAAACCCAAAATCAAGTAATCAAGAATATCTTGATTCCATAAAAGGAAGTTCTGTTTCCGAGATGGTTGCTAAAAACTTTGAAGCACACAAAGCAAGAATTTACTATCAACTCATTGAAGATACTGACGAAGCTTATTTAAGAACATTGTGCGTTGAAAATATTCTTGATGGGCAATTTTAAATTTGCACCATATCTCTCAATTTTCTCCAAATTTCCACCATCGCCCAAGTATCCAGTTTACAATAAGTCAGCAAATCCTTTTTAATTCCTTCTCCCTCGTCATCACTCAAATCGCCAAATACCATCTCATGCCACTTAAGCATGGCAGTTGCTCCCTCGCCAATTTCTAAATCTTTATAACTTAACTCAGGCACTAAAACAGGGAGTACTTTTTTGATGGAGGCACTACCGTGGAAGCGGTAATCAACATATAAACCTTGCGAGAAAATTTCCATCAAGTCAAAGACGCGATCATTAATGCTTTTGAGTTGATCTGCGTACTCAGGACACAACACGGCGAGCTCATCATTACGCCCACATTCAAAGCCTTTGTTCCAAACAATAACACTGCCTTCATCGCCAATCACCTCGCATAAGTTTTTGGTTAAATCATACGCTGGGTCGACTGGATCTGTTGCCAGGAATTCATAATGCTTAAAGTCGTCGCTATCAGGAGATTCAAGCACATGAATTGAATACTGATTCACTGCCTGTTGATATGGTGTGTATCTATCAAATAAAGGCAATGCTTCACCATAGGTTTCATAGTCTAAGAAATAGAGCGGGTAAGATAGCTGGCTCAGTTCTTCTTGTACTGCTTCATGATCAATAATTGGATTTCCAGTTCTTGCCGATTGAATCTGCAGTCGTTGTTTGTAATTTGCTTTGAAGGTATCTGGAATATCTTTGACTAGCTCTACATCCATATCAATCAAAGCTTGATACTGCTTCTTACTACCCCTGCCTAAATCATAAATTGAAAAGTCAGGAAGAGCTGGGAAGCATACTTCTGGATACGGACAGGTATTAGGATTATAGCAATGCTCATCTAATGGTGGTTTTTCCAGTCGCAGTGTACCAAAGGCATCAACTCTTGATTGGTAGACTTCATCCTCTTTTTTGGCTATATGCTCAGCCATGTCTTCTACAACGAAAAGCTGATTACTATCTATCTCACCATCTCGCCTGTAGTCACTATTTACTCGCACTAAGTATGTTTTATTTACAGCCAAGTTTGCCTTGGCAACTAGATGCTGGAAAGTGACATCGTATTTATGTTCAGTGTGAATAGTGGTGCTACTTTTAATTTCGTACAGGTCATAAGTGTTGTGGACTACATCGTGCACCAAAGCATCAATGCGTGACTCGTAGTTTCCATCTGTCAGTACTGCTTCAAACTCAATCGTTGTTCCTGCTGGGTACTCTCGAGCCACTTTCTTTTCTAAAAACTCTTTAGCAAGTTTCTCTACAGAGTAGCCTTGCCTCATGATGTGCTGATCGTAGACGGAAAGTGGTTTGGCATGCACATCACCGTGTACCTTGAGCCATAGGTGCAGTGGTGAATCAAGGTAGTCAAGGAAGTGTGATTTAGTAAGTTTCATCTTTTGCAATTATATAGGCAAATCACACAAAATCTAATACACTATTGCTAAGTGGTGGTTAGCGAAAGGTCATATGTCATTTCAATATCTAAAATCAC
>CAYMKD010000187.1:0-5562 GCA_964390435.1 uncultured Pseudobdellovibrionaceae bacterium
ATACATAGGAGCGTCATCAGCCTGAATAATAAACAGCTGATCAACCATAGCTAAATCCTCATCGGTAATTTCCTCACAGTCTTTAATAAACAATTGGCCTATTTTATACTGAATAGATCTATGTCTATTACAAATATTTGCATAGCTTTGTGAACAAAGTAGAGCGGAAAAAAATAAGATAAATATAATATGCTTGATGTTTAACTCCTTAGATTCGCTGAAAAAATATTGTAGATAATAAGAGTTGAAAAACAAGTATTTTATAACTAAAAATTATTCGATAAGGAATCTCTATAACACGCTGTTAGATTGATTTGAATGTGGTTTAGGAGCCTAAGAGATAGTTTGACCAGAAAATACATTAATGCTGGCCTGAAATCCTCAAGCCGCATATTTCTTATTATTTAATCGACCATAGCAGTAGTATGCTCTCTTATGAGACACACTTAATCCAGCATTTACTTTATTGAGTAATATTAATGATAATTTTGAATATTTATTATTAATAGGCCGATACTTTATACGTTGAACTGAAAAATTATAGCAAAGTGGCGCAACGTATCGGAGTCTCCGAAGCCTTTGTGCGCCAAAACTGCCAAAAAGGGAAATATAAGAACCCAAAAACCACTAGGCCACCTCTTCAGATCCTCAAGCCACATTGAAAGTAATCTAGCGGCGGGTTATAGAGATTTGGTAGTGGTATAAAAACTTCCGGCCGGTCAAGTTTATCTACGAGGTATTTCCGCCTGAGCACATCTTCCGCGCTGGGTTCTTCTCGGTCCACCAAATTAGACACGGTACAAACCGCCGTCCGGGTTCGTTGTCAGTCTAACTTGGTTATCAATGTGGGCTCTATCCTGCCTATCGAAGTGAATTTAAATCGACTTCGTGATCGGAAAAATTGGTCTTACTCTGGATACTCGGTTTTGAAGCAATTCTAAATTTGAAAATACCATTCTGAAAGCTCAAGCTACTTGAATAAAATACTAGCCCTGGGGCGTAATCTCTTATGTCTTCCACAATTGTTTTATGGTGCAAGTTGCCGTTTTTATCAATCTTCAGAACTATCACAGAGCTCTTGACCCTTTGCCAATTTGAGACGTGAGTCCCCGGCGGTTGCCTTTGGGATTTGACAGCTAAAAAAGTGTTTTCATTGAGAGCCTTATCGATGTAAAGCCTCTGAGTTTCGCCATCGTACAGATTTTGCAAATTTGCAGCGGTGTATGGTGTAGCATTCACACCTCGAACTTTCAGCTCATCTGAGGAAAAACCTTTTAGGTATCTATCGCCCAGTACAAAAACAAAGCGATCACCGATGCGGAAAATTGTCTCACTCTGATTAACAGGTCTATACTCCTGGTGGAATTCGATATGCGGGTTGAGAAAATCAGGGTCCTTCCAGTCTACATGCCCCTCAATATCACTGAATAAATCTCTTAATAGGAAAGTCTGTCCAGATTCGTAATTAAAAAATAAAAATTTTTGGCTAGATAAGGCTTCATATTCCGTTCTAATTCTCCATTTGTAACCTACCCAACTAGAACCAGCCACAAATGCTCGATCGAATATAATTCTTTCTGATTGGGGAAATTTTTGGATCGGTAAGGGTTTTGCGTCGAGCTGGCTACTTATTTCAAGTTTAGCACTTTCAGGATTAAACTTATGGACTACCAGAGAGCCTGAGTCGCGATCGACCTTCAACCACCCAGATAGCTCATGACTATATGGAATATATGAATACCCACTGACAGATGCGATTTTGTAGGGAATTCTTATTTCAAATGGTGACGGATTAGCCCAAGTAAAAGCATAATCCACAAAATCCGAATTCCAATATCTTACTTTCCTAATGACAGCGTTCCTATAAATAAGATAGGGACTCTCTGACTCATTAATTCCAAATACAAAAGACAGCGCGCGATCATTTTCGAGGGAATTTGAAGGGTATTGGAGCATTTCTAGATTCGATACGGCGTCACTATCACCCGTAGTGAGTTGTATAGGACTAACTTTTCTTAAGGATAAAAAATAAATGTCTCTTTCAGCATCGATTGGGAAAAATTGCGTTATTTTAAAATATCTTTCAAGAGATTTATAAGGGTAAGGTAGGTTAAAATGAAAAGTAGTTAGCTTAGTAATTTCTTTTGGCAAAATGATTTTTCTGTTTTCAGTGACCCCATCATCACCTTCAATTTCGGCATCAATAAAGTGTTCAGAGGTGTCATAGATGTATTTTGCCGATTTAACGGGATTTAAGCTCAGATCAGATGGGCTTTGATCAAAGGTACTTTTAGGCCCCCGCAGTGTGTAGTTGTTATCTAAGGTGAAACTACTCTCGTTATTTTCTCTACACCCTAGTATCACATCCTCTAGAGCTCTATCACTTGGATCAAATTCAGCGACTAAGGCTTCTTGACCATATTTAACACAAATTGTCTTACTAGCTTTATAGTCTGTTGCAACGTCCCCAACTTGCTTTTTCACATTAACGCTGCATGTCTTTTCGAACTCAATATTCGAGCAAAAAGGACTCTCTGTGCTTGTCTTAATTTGGTAGGCAACACTAATATTTGTTTTTACATCTTCAGCAACAGAATGGCTAAATCCAATAAATTTTAACCAATTTAATGTCTCATCATAAAAGTGTTCAAGATCTGCAGGATTAAGTTCTTTCGGTTCATTATTATGAGAAGCATCTAACGTCGTAGTGAGGCTCACGTTGCATTTGGGATCTGCTTGGGACTCGCAAATTGATATTAAAGATACTAAGATAGTCGCTCCTAATATTTTATTCATAAATTACCCCTCAAATGGTTTACTTATAGATCCTAGCATAATGAGTCGAGCACCTCGTCTACAGCCAATTATGTAGACTTGTCAATACGCGTGTTTTTCTTCAACTTCATAGATCTAATTGCGGATTTTTGGATTAATTTTATTTAGTTGCTGATCATGCACATTTTGTGTGTTGTTATACAGTATGAAAACACTCGTTCGACCTCCGGTGTTAGCGCCCGGATCAAAAATCGGAATTTTTACGCCTTCGTCACCTTCCAATGTCAGACATCGAGAAAAATATCTTTATGGCATCGAGGTCCTTAAAAAAATGGGTTTTGATATTGTTGAAGGTGAACTGACTCGCTCACAAAGGCATCAGGGCTATCGCTCCGGTACAATTTATGAAGATCATTCGTGACAAGAGCGTCTCCGCGCTGATTTCAACTATTGGCGGCGCCAATTCTTCCAGTATGATTCCGTATCTGGATTTCGATGAGATTCGTGCTCATCCTAAAGTAATTTGTGGTTACAGTGATGTAACTTCGCTTCATCTCTCGATTTTAGCTTACTCCGGTTTAAGTACTTTCTATGGACCTGCTGTTATGCCGTCCTTAATTTTTCTCATGTAATTATTCTCGACATAAACGTCACGGTACTCAAGATTAAATTTGTCGGACAATTTCCTAGGTGTATCCACCAAATAAAATTAATCCAAAACTCCGCCACCAAAGCTGGGTAAATGCGATCTGAGCCACGAGGCATCAATAAATCGTGAAATTCAGATTTCCTGTATACCATTCAGGATTTCTGAATGATCTTCTATAGCTTATCAATTTTAGCTGTTGCTTCAGCACTGTTTTTTTCAATAATACTGTTAAGTCTCTGTGTTGGAAGTAGAGCGGCAAAAGTAAACAGAGGTAAAAAAATGTAAATGACAACTAATAAACGAGACATACGTTACTCCTGAGTTGAATATGCGTGATTCTCAAAAGTAACATACATTATTTGTTTCGCAAGCCTATTCCTGTACAGAGCAAGGAAGTACAATTTTATCTTGTATTGAGTTTCGAAGGTCAAAATTCTCTACATACTGTGCAGAAATTTTTCCGGCACTATCTTTACTAATAAAAACTTCTACAACTTGTTGCACATCTTCGTTACTCTGATTACTAAAAGAATGGTCCCATACACCCACACACTTCATTGGAATACCAAATTCTTTTAAGTAAAACCATCCATTACGATGACAGCTCAAAGGGGCTCCATTGAATGCTCTGGAAAGATCACCAGAAAAAGAATCTATACCAGCATTATATCCCTGTAGTTGAATTTGATTTGGATGATTTCCATTACACTCAAGATTCACAGTTGTCGCATGGGCTGCTGTTGCAAATAAACCTATTACTAAACTTGTTATTAATGTCTTCATATTTATTATCTCCTTCTTTACTTAAAATTTTTATCTTTCTGTTTTTCACACGCACTTTAAAAAGAACAATATTATTTTAATCTTTCCAAAACTCCATCATGCCAAAAATCAAAGAATCTAATACCTTTAAAACTTATTTTTTGTTTTTCATTGGGTTTCATATTAAAAATATCAAAATCTGTAACATCGATAGTTATACTTGCATTATGACATCCGCCCCCAGTTCCTGGGCCATGAAAACCATCATAAACAATATCAAGATAATTTTCAGAATTGATGGCATAGGCTCCATGGCACTCATCACTGGAAACAATTGTTTGAGCAAGAACCAGTCCATCTTCAAAAATTTTCAAAATTTCTGAACGTTGATGACCTGTTTGTTCTTCATAATAGGAAAACTGAAAAACTTGATGAGTCGAAGAAAGCGCATTTTGAGCTAATAAAGTGAACATAACTGCGGCTAGTAATATTTTTTTCATGTTTACTTTTCCTTCATTAATAATATTGGTTTTTATGCATCAAAATAGCAGTAGGCTTTAACTTGAGTTCCATCTGGAAGGTTTAACAAGAAGTTTCTTTTTAAACCGATACCGCGTAAATATAATAAGAGCTCATTATTTGGTAAGGATATTTCAAGCTGCCATTGAAATCTGTCTACAGGTTCAGATTCGGATTTGGACTCTTCCTTTTGGTAATCAATCTTAACTCGTTGATCTGTAATAACATATTGGCCATTCAAGTTAGCTGGCCATACACTGACTGACTTTGTATATGTCTTTATTGATTGCGAATTTTTACTTTGAACGGTCCATTCACAAGTTTCAATTACAAGACCAGCAAAGGCAGAAGAACTCATCAGTGTTGTAAGTGTTAAAAAAAATAGATACTTTTTCATAATATATTCCCCCTTCTACAGGTTTATTTTATACACCTAATTTTTTATTATTAAAATTGATATTGAATATACTTGTAATAGTTTGTTTCTATGGATTGCTTTATAGACTGGAGTCGCTACCAGATAAGCAAAAGAAAGACGTTCTAGGAACCGAGAACCGTAGAACTACTCTTTCTCCAAGCCAATTCAAGGCGACCGGAACTGATTCCAGTACCGGATTCAGCAAAAACTCAAATTTTAAGGATTTCGAACCCAGAAAACTGTCTCTCGTAAACAGTGGGGGTTCGACCACTGTTACGATTGGTGCCCCGGGCCGGACTTGAACCGGCACGCCCCTGTAAAGGAAGCTCAGGATTTTAAGTCCTGTGCGTCTACCAATTTCGCCACCGGGGCACAAAAAGAGAGCCTTTCAAAGTGACTTTGTTAGGCCTTTCTGTCAATCTTGACGTTTTTGAGATTT
>CAYMKD010000188.1:0-5554 GCA_964390435.1 uncultured Pseudobdellovibrionaceae bacterium
CACAGGTGTTATTATTCCTCGCAAAGGTTTAGCAGAAATAAGAAAATTACTAGATACCTTAGGTGGAAGGTTTGAAATGTCAGTTGAAGGATCACAAATTATTGTTCGTCATGAGACAACAATTGTAATGATTCGTTTAATTGAAGGAAAGTATCCAAATTATAAACAATTAATTCCTAATAAATTAGGATTTACAGCAAATATAAAAAAAGAGGCCTTCTTAACATGTTTAAAGAGAGTGGCGCCGTTAGCAAATCAAAAATCTAAAGGAATCACTCTTTCATTGAGTGAAGGGCGAATGGAAATAAGCTCTAATAATCCAGAATTGGGTGACGCAAAAGATGAAATTGAAATTGATTATAAAGGTAAAGAATTAAAAATAGGCTTTAATGCTAAGTATATTCAAGATGTTTTAACAAGCATTCAAGAAGAAGATATTGATTTAGAACTTAATGATCAATTGTCTCCTTGCTTAATGCGTCCACATAACGACACGAGCTATACCTGTGTTGTAATGCCTATGCGTATATAAAATGAAATTTAAAAGTTTAGAGGCACGGCACTTCAGAAATTTAGATGAAGTCAGTGTTTCTTTTCACGAAAATATAAATATTTTTGTGGGAGAAAATGGCCAAGGAAAAACGAATTTATTAGAAGCTCTTTATCTTTTATGTAAAGGTGAAACATTTCGTTTTGCCGATACAAAATCTTTACTTAAACACAATGAATTAAATGGAATAATCAAATCAAAAGCAGAAAAAAATAATTTAGATTATTTATTAGAGTGCAAAATATTACAGTTTAAAAAACAATTTTTTTTAAATGAGAAACCCACAACAAGCACAAAGTTATCCACAGAATTTTCAGTTGTTCTATTTAGTCCGGAAAGTTTAGCTAGTATAAAAGAAAGTGCGGAACAAAGACGCGCACTCATAGACAACGTCATAGAAAATCAATCATTACAGGAACAAAGACTTTTATCTCAATGGAGAAAAATTTTAAGATCTAGAAATAGAATTCTTAAAGATCTTAATAAACAAATTCTTTCAAAGACCCAAGGCGAAGATTTATTAGAAAGTATTCAACCAATATTTATTAATTCTGCTTTGGCACTGACAGAAAAAAGAATAAAAATACTAAAAGAACTACTACCAAAAATTAATAATGCAATGCAATACATTAATGGTCAAGTTCCTGTGGATATTTCTGTGGAATATAGGGTTTCTGAAAAGAACTTAATTACGCATAAGGCCGATGAAATAAAAGAACAAATGCTAGTAAAGTTACAAGAACTAAGGTCAGCAGAAGTGGCTATAGGTTCAAGTTTAGTAGGTCCTCATAAACATGATATTTCCTTTTTACATAATAGCAAAGATTCAAGAATTTTTTGTTCACAAGGGCAGCAAAGAGCCTTGATATTGGCTTTCAAAATGGCCCAAATTGTGTATCATAGGGAGTCCTACGGCACCTATCCTGTTTTAATGCTGGATGATGTGCTTTCGGAGCTAGATGGGGATAAAAGAATGAATCTGGTGGCATTTTTAAAAGAACTGCCAACACAGATTTTTATAACCACAACAGATGTAACTTTACCAGACTCAATGAGTGTGAGTGATTGTTCAGTTTTGCATGTTTCTGATGGTAATGTGCAGCTGTAGTTGAGGAGTAAATTCGTGGCGGAGCAAAGTGTAATGACAGGACAATCTACGGAAAAAAAATACGGTGCAGACTCGATTCAGGTTTTAGAAGGTCTTGAAGCTGTTAGAAAAAGACCCGGGATGTATATTGGTGATACTTCGTCACGAGGTTATCATCATTTAGTTTATGAAGTTGTTGATAATTCTGTGGATGAAGCTTTAGCCGGATTTTGCAAACATATTTACATCACAATTAATGCAGATGAATCAATCACAGTGGAAGATGATGGTCGGGGTATTCCTGTTGATTCTCATAAAAATGGAAAATCTGCGCTTGAAGTGGTAATGACTGTTCTTCATGCTGGTGGAAAGTTTGATGGTTCAAGTTATAAAATTTCTGGTGGATTACATGGTGTTGGTGCCTCAGTTGTTAATGCTCTTTCAATGCGTTGTTCTGTTGAAGTCAGACGAGAAGGTGTTACTTGGGGTCAAAAATATGAAAAAGGAATTCCACAAGGACCTGTAGAAAAAACTGGAACTTGTGACAAAACAGGAACCACTACAACTTTTAAACCAGATCCAGAAATATTTAAAGATGAGAGTATTTCTTATGATTTTAATATTTTGGCTAATAGATTTCGTGAGCTTGCTTTTTTAAATGCAGGATTGTTTTTCAGCTTAAAAGACGAAAGAACAGGAAAGAAACAAGAGTTTCAATATGCTAGTGGTTTAGCTGAATTTGTTCAGTATTTAAATCAATCTAAAAAAGCAATTCACAGTGATGTTGTTTTTTTTAGAGGTGAAAAAGATGATGTAGATGTTGAAATCGCCATGCAATGGAACGATTCATATTCAGAGTCTATCTATTCATATTGTAATAATATTAATACGATCGAGGGTGGCTCTCACTTAATTGGTTTTAGAGGAGCTTTAACAAGGTCTACAAATGCTTATGCAACAGATAAAAATCTTCTTAAAGATATGAAAACAAATCTTGAGGGCGAAGATATTCGTGAGGGCTTAGCAGCAGTAGTAAGCGTTAAAGTGAGAGAGCCTCAGTTTGAAGGTCAAACAAAAACAAAATTGGGTAACAATGAAGTTAAAGGAATTGTAGAGTCTTTAGTTAACGATAAACTTTCAGATTGGTTTGATCGCAATCCAGGGCCAACAAAAGTTATTATCGGAAAATGTGTTGAAGCCGCTAGAGCAAGAGACGCAGCAAGAAAAGCAAGAGACTTAACTCGTCGTAAAACAGCACTTGATGGAGGCTCGTTGCCTGGAAAAATGGCGGACTGTCAAGAAAGAGACCCAGCTCAATGTGAACTGTACTTAGTCGAAGGGGACTCTGCTGGTGGTTCAGCAAAGCAAGCAAGAGATCGTCGCACTCAAGCTGTTTTACCTTTAAAAGGAAAAATTCTAAACGTCGAAAAAGCTCGCTTTGATAAAATGCTTTCAAACGAAGAAATTAGAATGATGGTTTCAGCATTGGGCACTGGTATTGGACGTGATAATGTTCAACCTGATAAGATTCGTTATCATAAAATTATTATTATGACGGATGCGGATGTAGACGGATCACATATCAGAACTTTGCTACTTACATTTTTTTACAGACAAATGCCTGAGGTTATTGAAAGAGGATATATATATATTGCACAACCTCCTCTTTACAGAGCTAAAAAAGGCCAAAGTGAAACCTACTTGAAAGATGAAAGTAATTTAACTGAATTTTTGCTTTCAACAGGGCTAAGTAATTTCACTTTATTAAATCATGAAAAAAAGGAAGTTTCTGTTGAAGATGGAAAGAAGCTTATTATTGGCATTCAAAAATTTCAAAAGTATTTAAAAAAGCTCGCTAATAAATTCGATTCCGATGTTTTATATTTCTTTTTAAGTAAACTTAAAATTGATAATACGGTTTTTGAAGATGAAGCCAAATTGAACCAGGCATTTGCAGATCTTTCTGCATGGATTCAAACGAACCCATCTTTAGGAATTACTGAAATTTCATCAACTATAAAAACGCATCCTGAAACGAAAAAGAGAAGTTTAGATATTTATTCTGTTAGATATGCTGAGAGAAGACATACAATTATTAGTCCAGAGCTTTTAGCATCAAGTGAATGGATAGAACTCAGTCAACTTTGGGAAAAAATTCAGACAATCAGCAAACTTCCAATTGTTGTGAAAATAGCAGAAGAAGAACAATCCTTTGAAAACTACTTTGAATTTCATGACTATGTTATTGAGGGAAGTAAAAAAGGAATTTATATTCAGCGCTATAAAGGATTGGGAGAAATGAACCCAGAACAACTTTGGGAAACAACACTTAATCCAGAAAACAGACAGCTTTTACGCGTAACAATTGAAGATGCTGTAGCAGCTGATGAGACATTCAGTATTTTAATGGGTGAACAAGTCGAGCCAAGAAGACAATTTATTCAAGACAATGCGCTTTTGGCTAGAGCATTAGACGTTTGATTTTAGATAGAGGTTAAAATGGATTCTGTAAATCCACCTGTAAAAGGTGTAACTGAAATAGATATTAGCAAAGAAATGCGCGAGGCCTATTTACAATACTCAATGAGTGTTATTGTGGGCAGGGCTTTGCCAGATGTTCGAGATGGTCTAAAGCCTGTTCATAGACGTATTTTGTTTGCACAGCATGAATTAAATAATACTCATGATAAACCTTATAAAAAATCAGCGCGTGTTGTTGGTGATGTTATTGGTAAATATCATCCACATGGTGATGTTGCTGTTTATGATACAATGGTTCGTTTAGCTCAAGACTTCTCTCTACGCTATCCCCTTATAGATGGCCAAGGAAACTTTGGATCAATTGACGGAGATAGTGCAGCAGCGCAACGTTATACTGAAGTAAGAATGACGAGATTAGCAGAAGAGCTGCTATCAGATATAGAAAAAGAGACCATTGCTTTTGGCCCTAACTACGATGACTCACTTGAAATTCCATTGGTTCTTCCTGCAAAATTTCCAAACTTATTAGTGAATGGTAGTTCTGGAATTGCCGTTGGTATGGCTACGAATATTCCGCCACATAATTTAGGCGAAGTTATTGATGGCTGTATTGAGCTTATAAATAATCCCGACTGTTTAGTTGATGATTTAATTAAGAAAATTCCTGGTCCTGATTTTCCTTCTTCTGGAATTATTGCTGGTCGTGAGGGAATTCTACAGGCCTATAAAAAAGGTCGTGGTGTTATTACCATCAAGGCCGTGGCAGAAATTTGTCAAAATAAAGATCGAGAAGATATTGTTGTTACCGAGCTCCCTTACCAAGTAAATAAAGCGAAGCTCATAGAAACAATAGCTGATTTAGTTAGAGATAAAAAAGTTGAAGGAATTTCTGATCTTCGTGATGAGTCTTCACGTGAGGGAATGAGAATTGTAATAAATCTAAAGAAGAATGAAAATGCAAATGTCATTCTCAACCGACTTTTCAAGTACACTCAACTTCAAGTAAGCTACGGTATCATAATGCTTGCTCTAGATTCAAAAAACCAACCCGTAGTTTTTGATTTAAAGCGCATGCTTGAAGCCTTTGTAGATCATCGTCGTGATGTGGTTACGAAGCGATGTATTTTTGATCTTAAAAAAGCACAAGATAGGGCTCATATTTTAGAGGGCCTTAAAATGGCTCTTGATAAAATCGAAGCAGTTATTAAAACAATTAGAGCTTCGAAAGAAGCAAATGTAGCTCGTGCTAATTTAATCTCAGAATTTTCTTTTACTGAAAAACAAGCGCAAGCTATTTTGGAAATGCGCTTGCAAAGATTAACTGGTCTTGAAAGAGATAAAATAATTAACGAATTAGCTGAGTTGCAAAAACAAATTGAGTGGCTCAAATTTGTATTAAATGACGTCAAAGAAATTTATAAAATCATTGTTAAAGA
>CAYMKD010000189.1:0-5537 GCA_964390435.1 uncultured Pseudobdellovibrionaceae bacterium
ACTTGGCCCCTGGAACGCAATTCTTTTAGCTGCTACGGAACCGCAAAAATATGCAGAGATTATGCTTGCAGCTCATGTTTCTGTGGCGGCCTTTGGCGGTTCTTTCCTTATGCTCGTTGCCTTAAAATACTTTTTTAATATGAAAAAAGAGATCCACTGGATCAAAGCGATTGAGGAGCCTCTTGCAAAACTAGGGCATATTGAAGCCCTTGAAATAGGTATTCTCATGCTTATTTTACTTATGTTAGGCGAGTACCTGCCTGCAGAAGATCAACTAACTTTTATCGGCTCAGGTGTTTGGGGAATTATTACCTTTATTGCAGTAGATAGTATAGGTGCCATTTTAAAAGTACCTGAGCAAACAGAACAAAGTCTTAATAAAGCCAGTGTTGCTATGTTTATTTACCTTGAAGTTTTAGATGCTTCTTTTAGTTTTGATGGTGTCGTTGGAGCCTTTGCCATCACTAATAATTTGTTTATCATAGCCATTGGCCTTGGCATAGGAGCGATGTTTGTACGTAGTCTTACTATTCTGCTTGTTGAAAAAGAAACTCTCGCAGAATTTAGATTTTTAGAGCATGGGGCCTTTTACGCAGTATTTGCCCTCGCAGTCATGATGTTTTTAAATACAGTGATTCATATTCCAGAGGTTATTACGGGACTTATAGGTGCAGTTCTAATTGGCATGTCTCTTGTTTCCTCTGTTCGTTTTAATAAAAAAATGAATATTTCAAGCCTTGATGACAAACCTCTGAGCAGGGCCACCGAATTAAATGAATAAAGAAGCCCTACAGTCCATAGGGCTTAGCTTCTTTGATTTTTTACTTAATTACTATATCTGACATCACTCCAAAATGGTCTGATAAAAAAAGTCTTCCTTGAGTGGATTCTTCTTTACCATATTTCACCATTCTCACATTGCCTTTTTTATCTAGAATTGGCTGGTCAAATACAATTTTACTGCCAATGATTTCTAAAGACCCCATCTTATTAATCACAAAAACATAATCAATTCTCTGCTCTGGCTCAACTCTTGTGCTATCACTAATTCTTGTTAAATCATTTAAAGTACGGTCCTCTGTAAAGCCTAAATCACTTGGATTAACGATACGCCAAGTGTCTTTCATATTTGGCACTAAGGCCATAAGAGCATCATAACTTTGTGCATTTATAGCCCAATCTACTGGAGTCCCCTCCATATCGGGGAAGCTTAATTTATATTCAAAGTTATCTGAGATATTCAAATCTCCTCCAAAGATAATTGTATCAGCTGGGCTCTTATTTAAAATTTTAGAAAGACTCTCTACTTGTTCTAACCTGATTTGGTTAGCATCTATCTGTGGCGTTAAATGAGTTGTTGCAAATAAAATTTTGCGCTCATCTTTTAGAGTCAACTCTGCATAAAATAAACCTCTTCGAATATTAGCTGCCATTTCCCAGGTAGCTCTTACCCGACCATCTTCACTATCAACATATTCCTCAAATCCAACCTTATACTTGGAGGTGCCCTCAAATAATTTTTTTTCAATTAATATTTCTAATCCTGTAAGATCAGAATGAACATTTTGAATAAGACCAAACATGTCTACAGACGAGTATGGCGACTCTAAGCTTGCAGAAACATAGTTGTTTTTCTTAGCCCAATTTCTAATCACCTCGGCATCTTTTTTATACCAAAGCTCTTGTATAAAAATAACTTGAGCTCGCCCTTCAGTATCATTCAATTTTTTTAGCTCATTTGTTAACTCTTCTCGTCTTTCTGAATATCCAGGAACTGAGGCAAGAATTCCATCCAATAAACCTACATTGATTGTAACAGCTTTAATTTTTAAAGCTTCTGAAGCTTGCACAATACCTAATGCAAAAAAATGAAGTCCTAAAAAGACAATGAGCGCCTTTAAAATCATTCTACGCGAATTCATATTAATTCTCCTTGTTAATTACTTTTAAAACTGTTCTAGCAATTTTTTCTTGTCCATAAACAGATGGATGGAAACAATCATTTGCCACGTCTTCTGCCGTAAATTGAATTTTTACAGTTTCAGGGACATAAATAAGTTCTATATCACTAGGCATTTGCGCAGAGGCATCTAGGACAGCTTGCTCTTGCGCTTTTAGAATTTTGTTATAAACAGTTTGCAAGCGATAAATTCTCTGCCCGTCGTTTAATTTTGTTTTTTGAACTGAGGCACACATTCCACTTAAAGCCTCAATTAAATCAAAATCAAAAGCTTCAGCTAAATCAATGCCCGTTAACCCCATAACCTGCTTATCACCCACCATAGCTCGGCGTAAGTTTTTACAACTTGTTTGGGGAGAGTCATTTAACTCCACTTGCTTTGATAAAATAGATTTTGAGGTCAACACTTGCGTTACATCTAAGGGAGCTAAAATGTAAACTTTAGTTTTATCTGCAGAAGCTGTAAACTCACCTTTAATACCTAAGAGTTCTTCTTTATAGGTATTATAATAGTCTAAGTAAATCTGCTCTAGATTGTCTGTAAAAATACTCTCTGTACACATATCATTAGCATTGTAAGAAACTATGATTTTCTCAGGTAAGTTTTTGCCACTTGCAACAAGTAGTCTTCGTAACTGTTGGCGCAAAGAAGAGATTCGAGTGCCATCTTGTCCTGCAAGGAGAATATCTTGAGGCATATAATTAAGAGCACGGCCAACCATATACCCAAAGCTATACTCTTCTAAATCTAACTTCTGGCTAGCAATGGCAGCACCACGCTGCTCTAATGTGATTTTATCATCTTCTAATTCATTATATGCATAGAATATTCTACTTAAAAAACTTGGAGCGTTTTCTGAAATACCAAATTCTTTAGCTGAAGAGTAAATTTTTGAGTCACCCCTGGTATCACTTGCTCCAACTCCACTAAAAAGATCTGCTAAAATGCTTAAAGCTTTACCAAATAGTTTAACAGTATTGCCAGAGATTCTAGGATCTGCCACAGCACCAGTTGCTACACTGTCACCAATAATACCAATCTGTTTATCACTCCAAATTTCATAAGTGTCACTTGACAGCATCACTCGTGACTTAAGAGCTTTTGACTTAAGACACATCCGGTAGCGACTTGGGTGGTCTAAAAAAAATCTCTCTTCGACTAAACTTATAATATAATCAGTTTTTTCACTTTGTGTTGCGGGGCCAATTTCTAAGGTCTTGATTAAATGATTAAAGAAATCAATATAATCAAGAGCCTCTAAAGTACTCATACACTGGCTATGATTAGATATAAATGCAGCTGTTATTTTATCCTGTCTGCTTTGTGCAAAGCTATTTGATGCCCAAAAAGTAGACATGACTGTAATAACTGCACTTAAGATAAATTGAGATTTCTTTCTAAACATAGAGCTTAAATAGAGCAATAAGAATGCCAAATACATGACTTTTTTTGTCACTCAGAAGCTCATTTTTGTTATTTTAAAGCCTTGTTTTTGAGTAAGAAAAACTTTCAACCTACTAAAAATACTAGAGTTTTCTCCTAACTCTTAGACTGATTTTTTGGCCTCCCACATGCATATATGAAGTTAGACCTTAAGAGTTTTAAGGTTTTAAGTAAGGAGTTTTTATGAAAGTACTTATCTCATCAATTATGCTAGCTCTTGCTATGATCTATAGTGATCTGGCTTCAGCTCAAACTACACAAAATGTCAAAAAAACTCTCAAAACAAACTCTACTAAAACTAAGTCAATAGCAGCTAAAAAAACAGGATCTCAAAAAAAATCAGCACCTCGTTTAAAAACAAGACGAAGCTCTAAAACAACTCAACTCAATAAATCTACAACTCAGAGTATGTCTCCTGCTAGTGCTGCAAATAAACCAACCACCATAACCCCCAGACAACAATCTCAGCTCAGAACTCGTAAACCAAGAGTGCACAGTTCTCTAGTGCGTATTTCTCCTGTTATTGCGGCAAGCAATACAAGTATAGATGGATCGGGAGTACGCAGTGGCCTTACTGATGGTTACACAACGACAAACGATCAAACAACTATCACCTCTATAAATAAAACTGACATCTCAAGCCAAACAAGAATGAGTGGCGGCGTGAATGTTGAATTTGGTCGTAGAAATTTTGTATTTGAGACAGGTTTACATTATCGCCCTATGGCATTTATGGTTAATTCAACAGCCAATGCTACACACACTAATGAAAGTGATGTTGCAACTGAGGGTTCTGTTAGATATTCAACTCTAGTGAATATGGATTATTTATCTATACCGGTTTTAGCTAAATTTTATATCTCTAATCCTAACCAAACTTCTGCATATGTAAGAGCTGGCGTTTTACTCTCAGCTCTTGCTAATAATGGTTTCACTTATGATAACAGCACTAAAACAGTAGAGGGAGTTCTCTTAAATCCTGCATTTTCTGAAAAAACACTCTCTATGAATAGTACAATGGCTGAAGCGCTGATTGGAATTGGTACAAATATTTCATTGAGTAACAATTTAGATCTTATTTTAGATGCGACTTATACAAGAGGTATCACAAGTCCATTTAGTAATATTTCAGACGCCTATTTCACAAATAGTGGAATTAGTGCTGGTTTGAGAATTGAAATTTAAAAAATCTATTTCTCTTCTGACAGACGTGCTTTGAGTCGCTCATCTCTTCTTTTTTGAGCGGCTTTGTAGCGTCTAATTTCCTCTGGTGTTTCTGCTTTAAGAGGAGCAACCACTCTGGGTTTACCATCATCACTTATGGCTACAAATGTTAGGTAAGCTGAAGCTGTGTGAAAAGTTTCCCCTGTCCTTGGGTTTTCGGCATCAACACGCACGCCAACTTCCATCGAAGTCTTCGCGACAAAATTAACGCTTGCTTTAAGGTTGACGACCCAACCCTTATAAACAGGGGCTACAAAACTGAGACGATCAATACTTGCAGTAACTACGGCCCCTCGAGAGTGCCGTTGAGCAGAAATGGCAGCAGCAATGTCGATCCACGACATTACCACTCCACCAAATATACTATTTAATGCATTCGTATGAGAAGGTAGCACTAGCTCAGTCATAATCACTCGCGAGAGTGCACAAGAACGTGGTTCCATAGAGTGATTATAACCTTACTAAACTATACGCCCATTGCGCCGATGTCATTACCGCCATTACCAGTGCCGCTTCCGCCGCGACCGATATCAGCTGTACGAACTTGGCCAGGAATAATAGTTACTGTGCCGCCCACCGTAGCATTACCTGCAGGGATTGTGTTGGTTTGTGCAGCATTGTTAGCTGTGTTCGTTTGAGCATTTGCTTCACGAACTTCACTCTCAACAAAACCCAAATGAGGAAGGCACCACACAATAAGCTGTGCGCGAGATTTCACATTCATTTTTTTGTAGATATTGGTCAGATGAAACTTGACCGTTTTCTCTGTTACGAATAATTGGTTTGCCACTTCCTTGTTTGACAAGCCTTTTGAAACGAGTTCTGCCACTTCAGACTCTCGGTTCGACAATCCTTTTTGAATCAGCACATCTCTGAGCATCCTTGCTCCCTCCCGCTAAAAGGTTAATA
>CAYMKD010000190.1:0-5502 GCA_964390435.1 uncultured Pseudobdellovibrionaceae bacterium
CATCTCCAATATGGCCAAACCAAACAACTTCCCAATCGGGATATTGTTTTTTTAAAATCACATCAAGTTCTTGCATAAAATTAGGAACATTCGAGATAGTTACAGAAATATCATTTTTATAAGGTGAATGGGGTGCTAAAGACTCACTAATATCTTCGCGTAGACGCCAAAAGTTTTTAGCCTGTTGCTCTGACTGACTCATTACACCATCAAGAATTAAACCATCCTCTAAGCCCTGTTCAAAAACTTTAAGAATTTTTTCCTCAACGTCTTCTGTAGGTGATTCGATTTCAGCGACTACATAATAATCACAAACAGTTTCAAAAGGACGGCTTAAGTGCCCAGCTTTTAATACATATGAGAGAGCTTTTTCTGAGAACATTTCAAAAGCAGTGAGAGTTGTGTCTTTTTTAAAAGCAGCAAAGACCTTCATTACGCTTTCAAGCCCACTTAGTCCCATAACAAGAACCTTCAGTGGTGGTGGAGGAGGAGCAAGTTTCATTGTGGCTTCAACAATGAAACCAAGAGTTCCTTCGCTGCCAATAAACAGATTTCGTAAGTCATAGCCCGTGGCGTTTTTAATTAAGGAGTGATTGAGTTCTAAAAGTTCTCCGGTGCCTGTAACCACTTTTAAGCTTGCAACCCAGTCACGAGTGAGACCATATCTAAGCACTTTAATGCCGCCAGCATTCGTAGCAATATTGCCCGCAATATGACTTGAGCCTTTTGCCGCAAAGTCGACTGGATAAAAAAGCCCTTTGCTCAGGGCAAACTGTTGAAGTGCTTCAGTTACAACCCCTGGTTCGCAAGTCACAGTATGATTGATAGGATTGAAATCCAAAATTTTATTCATATTTTCAAAAGAAACGACCACTTCACCTTGAGTTGCTACAGCAGCTCCACTGAGTCCGGTGCGCCCTCCAGAAGGGACTAAGCTTATTTTATGTTTTCTTGCCCAGAGTACGAGATCTTGCACCTGTTGAATAGTTTGTGGAAAAACAATGGCCTTAGTATTCACATCGAAATAAGTTGTCCAGTCTTTGCCATAATAAGCACAAGATTCAGCATCTGTTTTAATTTGCTGATCAGAAAAAATTTGTTTTAGAGAGTTAAGTTCGCTCACGTTAGACCTAGCCTTTACTTTCGATGAGCTTTTTAATTGCCATGTATTGGGGGTCTTGATCAATCAAAAAGACTTGTTTGTGATAGGCTTTGTCATAGATTTTAGAAAATAAAATAATGGTATGCCTCAAGAGCTCTACTTTTTTGTTCTCAGACAGTAAACTTATTGAATCTTCGATAATTTCTGCAAGTTGGCTGATCTCTTTAAAGCCATAGGATTTGCCTGTTCCTTTAAGCTGATGCAATATATCTTCACATTCTTTCCAGTTTTTTTGATCCGCGTGGTGTTGCAGCCTATTTATTTTATCTGGAAGCTCAGACAAATATTTGTTCTGTAATTCTGAAAAAATCTTTTCCCAGGTCATGCGGCTTCTTTTATTTGCTTTTGCTTAAGACGGCAGCTGGGCAGAGTAAAGAAGAAAGTCGATCCTTGTCCAACTTCAGATTGAACACTAATTTGACCACCTAGCTGCTCTACCAATGCTTTAACAATAGCAAGTCCTAATCCAGAACCTTTTTGTAAAGTAGATCCCTGTTGTGATTTAAACTTATTAAAAACTTGTTTTAACTCATGGGGGGTTAAGCCGCGCCCTTGATCAGAAACTTTTACAGCTAAAGCATGGTTTTTATAGTATTCAAAGTGAATTGCAACGACACCTTGTCGCGGGCTAAATTTAATAGCATTACCGACTAAATTTGTTAAAATTTGATTTAATACTCCGGGGTCTGTTAAAACCTCTACATCTTCATCAAGTTCTGTAACTGTTAAGTGAATTTGAGCTTCATGTGCTATAGGACTTAGTTGCTTAATGACATCCTCAGCCAGAGACTGTAGGTCAATCCACTCTAAAGCCATTGAGTAGGAATTAGCATCGATTCTTGCTAAATCTAAAAGATCATTGATCATAAAAATAATACGTTCAGTTTCTAAGCTCGCAATATTGAACATTTCTATGCAGCTTGCATTATTTTTAGGTAGATGATCTTTCATAAGTGAAAGGGCACCTTTAATTGAAGTGAGAGGAGTTCGCAATTCATGAGTTGCTAAATTTAAAAAATCAGTTTTGCTTTGATCTGCAAGTTCCAGTTTTCGAATTTGACGATGTATAATTTGTGCTAAGCTATTAAAAGTAGCTTGGAGTTCTCCTAATTCACTTTCATCAGGAACATCAAGATCACGTGTTTCGTAGTTCTCCATAAAGTCGCGCATATTTTTAACTAAACGTCTTATTGGTTTAAAAAGACTTTTTTGCAAAAAATAAGCGTAAACAGATAAAGCAAAGAGGCCAAAGCCGGCAAAGGCAAATTTTAAATATTCATAGCGCTTATGAATATGAAGTAAACTTGGGTCCCCTTCAATGGGTTTAAACATAAGCTCAGCACTATTGAGTGTGAGTATAGCTAAGGTAGCAAAGCTTACTAAAAGCAGCCCAAGGAAAAATGTACTTTTAAACCGCATAGAGTTCATATAGCTGCCTTGCTATTGTAAAGTGAGATAATTTCTTTTGCTAAGGCTAAAGGGTCAAACGGTTTTTCAACTATCATAGAGCAGCCTAAGTCATAAGCTTTTTGTTTAACTTCAGGACGTCTTTCCGCTGAGAGCAGAACAAAAGGAATTTCTGGTGAAGGAGATAACTTTTGCCACCAATCGAGTCCATTTTCTTCAGGCATTCGTTCATCGAGTAAGACAATATCGTATCTATTTTGTTCTATGAGCCCTTTGGCTTCGCTTAAGTCTGGTTGCCAAATAAAATCAGAAATTCCCTGACTTAAAAAAGCAAGACGTAAAATAGTGGCTATATTAGAATCATCATCAACTAAGAGAACACGCATAATAGATAAATATCGGTCATTTATAGAGTGAATTTGAGTCTAAAGAGGCTTATTGGCAGTGAATTTAATCAGAACTTATTTTTGTTACGTCTTATTCATCGAGCTGGTTTGAACGATGATTAGGAAGCTTGAGAGTGCTTATTTTAAAAAATGCATATACTGGACAAAAGCCCCAAGAGCTTGTGGCAATAAAAATGACCCCGACATAAGCCCAGAAGGGGCCGCCAGCAATAGCCCAGCTTGTTAAAAACAAGCCCAAAATAAAACGTAAAATTCGATCCCAGAGTGCAACATTGCATTTCATATCTGACCAAACTAGCATGAAGAGAATGAAAATAGAAACTGCTTTTACAAAATTAATGAATTGTGACGTACCGATTATCGGTGCACCTATGTTTTTAGTCTCAAATGTAGAGATGGTGGTGGCGATTTCCGAGGCTGGTGGGGTTGGAGCTTTTCCCGCCCTCAATTATAGGCCCATTGAAAAATATGGCAAAGCCCTAAAGGCAATGAAGGCTCAAACAAAAAAACCCATTGGAGTTAATATTATTGTTAACAAAAGCAATCAACGCCAAAGCGAAGACTTAAAAATAGCTCTTGATCATGGAGTTGATTTATTTATTACCTCCTTAGGAAGTCCTAAGACAGTTATTCAAGAGGCCCATAAAAATGGTGCAAAAGTTTTTTGTGATGTTACAAATTTAGAGCATGCTAAAAAAATTGAAGACCTTGGTGCTGATGGTCTTATTGCTGTTGCAACAGGGGCGGGAGGACATGCTGGGCCTATTTCCCCTCTGGTTTTAATTCCTTGGTTAAAAGAAAAAATTAAACTTCCAATTGCTCTTGCTGGAGGAGTGGCTGATGGTCACTCCATGGCTGCTGCTATGGCTCTAGGCGCAGACGCAGTCAGCGTAGGAACACGCTTCATTGCCACTCGCGAAGCGAGCGTAGATGAAGCTTATAAACAGGCTGTTTTAAGTTCGAGTCCCGAAGATATTGTTATGACTACTCGGGTTTCAGGAACACCAGCAAGTGTTATTAATACTGAGTATGTGCAAAAACTAGGGCTTGATTTGCCCTGGGCTTTGAAAATTCTTAAAAATCACCCTTTAACAAAAAAATATGTTGTTCCTTTAATTCATCTCTTAGGAATGAGAGCTTTAGAGCAAGCAGCTAATAAACCAACATGGAAAACTGTGTGGAGTGCTGGACAATCAGTTGGCCTTATTTCTGAAATTCTATCTTGTGATGAAGTTATGAAGAAGCTCGTAAACGAATACTTATTGGCATTAGAAAAAATGCCAAAGGCTAAGGAGTTATAATATGCGCGTTGACCCTTTAAAGTTGGCAAAAAAAATTAAAATTCCTGAGGTTCGCAATCGACTTTTAGACAAAATCATGAGTTTTGCAGTGCCTTTTAATCGTGGCTTGGGACTTAAAATTAAAAAATTTGATGCAAATGAAATGCAAGTTATTTTGCCGGCCAGAAGAGCCAGACAGAATCATGTTGGCAGTGCTCATGCCTGTTCGTTGGCTTTGTTGGGTGAGTATTGTGCGGGAGTTTTGATTGCTGAAAACTTTCCATTTGAAAAATACCGTATGATCATTGGGGAGCTTCAAATTCAATACTCTAAGCAAGGACGGGGTCCGTTATTAGGCCAAGCTCTAGCACCTCAAAAATGGCCAGAACTCATTGATGGTGAGGCGTGGGTTGAAATGCAAACTCGCATTACAAATGAAAAGGCTGAAGAAATCGCTGTTTGTAAAACCAAGTGGCAAATTAAAGAGTGGGATAAAGTAAGATAAATGGTGTCTATATTTTATCTAGGTATTGTAATTAAAGCATCGGAATGTTGATTTTTTAAATCTTGCACAAGTACAAATTGTTTCTCTTCAACTAATAAACCTTCTGGGCGTTTAATTTTAGTGCCTGTTAAGTCCATTAAATAAAAATATTCCATAGACTTTAGATTCATTTGAGCAATTCCAAAAATTTCTAAGCCTCGGTTGGTTGCTGGACCTAGTAAAACAAAAAGATTCTCACTAAAAACACTTAAATCACGTATAGACTGATCATTATTCGTTGGTATTAAAATAGGAGTATTAAATTTTATCTGCTCTCCTTCTATTGAGAAATTTAGAATGATAGCTTCATTATTAAATGTTCGAGGCGAACGAAGTCCGATAAAAAGCTGTCCTTGATAAAAAGCAATTCCTTCGGCATTGAGCCCACCGTAGTCAGGGGGTTTTGAAGCCAAGCTATTCACATCAATTTGATCGCTTAAACTTTCTATTAAATGAGCAATAACAAGATCACGTAGTTGCCAGAATTTTTTTACACTAAAGCTAGTCTTTGACTCTGAGTCTGCCGTAATGAGTGCTAAATTTTCTCTTTCATATTTACGCTTTCCTTTTTCAGTTAAACTTAAAGAGGAAAGGGCCCAAAAGCTTTGTTCACCATTTTCAGTTAATGCTTCAAGATCTTCCATTTTAAGGCCTGATAAAGGACTTTTAGTAATTGTGCCGTTGTTTGGAGTAAAAACCCAA
>CAYMKD010000191.1:0-5502 GCA_964390435.1 uncultured Pseudobdellovibrionaceae bacterium
TTTCAAGTCCAGTACCCTGTAACACGGCACCGACGATGTTTCCAGAAGCTCCACGCTTAACGATTGTATTATTAGAATTAGCTGTACTTGAATTTAAAGTGAGAGTTGGGTTGCCAGATACGCCATCGCCATTAGCAACAGAGATATCAGTATTGGCAGAGGTTACAGTCCTATTAGTGTAAGTTCCAGCAGCCGTGCGAGTTACGATTCCATTGCTAGAGACGATATCACCACCAATATTTGCTAAATTTAAATTAGCCTCATTAATATCGATATCAACTTCCTTATTGCCAGCATCAAGGGCAACACTCACTTTATTAGAAGCCGCATTAATGTTTCTAAACTGTAGGTCGGCAGAAGATTTAGCATCATATAAACCAACACCACCAACACCTTGATTTGAAGCCGTGTTAGTTTCACCAACAGCAGCCGGAGTCGTCCAAGAGAGAACACCAGAACCATCTGTAGTTAGAACTTGTCCAGCCGAAGCACCATCGTCACCAGGCCAAGTAAATACTGGAGACCCTGTGATCGAAGCAGGAGGTTGAATAACAAGAGTCTGTGCGCCAGCATTGGTTAATGTAATTGTTCTGAAGTTCGCACCAGTGGCAGACATATTTTGAGCTGTAATATTACCAGTGGTATTAATAGATCCAGTGCCAGAAAAAGCATCGGCAGTAACTGCCGTTAAATTAGAACCGTCAATAACAGGAAGTTTATTACCAGCTGCAACTTGTATGATTTGCCCAGCAGAAGTTCCGACGTCGATATTTAATGTTCCAGTAGAACTAATAGTTCCGCCAGGCCCTGCACCAACATTTAATCCAGTACCCGCAGTAACAGCAGACACGCCACCAGCAACGCCAAGAGTTTGCTCAACAGCACCGTCATAATATTTTAATGAACCAGCGTCATACCAAATTTGTCCAGCTTGAGGAGAGGCTGGTGTACTCGCAGAAGGCAAGGTAACAGTTCCATTAGTAGAATCTTTAACAACATAATTTGCTGGAGGAACAGAGAGTAAAGAAACAAGTTTAGCTGCGTTTCCCGAGGCAAAAACATTTTGCAAATTTGTTTGAGTTAAGTCATCAGTGCCAACCATTAGGAATTGACTAGCGTTGTATCCTTCAAGAGTTTCAGCAACTAGGGCTTGAGGAACAGAGTCCATAGTAGTGTCTGGAGAAAGAGTATCGGTAACGCCGGTAGAAGAAGGTGTTACTAAGAGTCTAAAGTATCTGACATCATTAGCTGCAGGTGTGTAAGTGCCGCCAGTACAGGTTTGAGTTCCAGCGTTGGCAGCAACAACGGCAGTGCTATTTTGAAAGATCTGAGCCATTGAGAGGCCAGGATCATTAGCGGTTCTTTTGCTACTGCCCGTAAGAGAGCCAACGAGAACGCTAAAGTAACCATTAGATAAAGAAGTGTTAACTGTTTGTTTTTCTTCGTAGAGTAAGCAAGTTTTAGAAGGTCCAAGAATTTGAATAGTAAGAACAACACTAGAGTCTAGTAGAGGGGCGTCTGTGCCTTTTTGTAGAAGCTCACCATCAAGGGTAAAGGTTTGTGCGGCAGTGCCTGCAGCTAAAGCTGAAAGTGACCACACAAGTGAAATTACTAAATTTAAAATAAGATACTTCAAGTTACGTACAGTCATACTGGACCTTTCGACAAGTAGGCGTAAGCGCTTAAGTATTTATGTATAAATTCGCACATCGATACAGAAACTATTCAAAATGATACAAATCAGGGCTTGTTTTTAGACAAAACTTACAAGCTAGGCTTGTTTGGCATGTTTAAGCTCGGCAAAAGGAAGGATAAAGTAACACATTACAGGTTAGAGCATTAAGACAATATCTATAGCGAAACCTAGACTCAAAAAATTCTCAAATTGAGTCGATAGAACTTCATAAGCATTGGAATGATTTAGGAAATATGAAACGAGAGAACAAGGACGCGTTCCCCAATCGCAAAGATCGCATTTTAGTGGTGCTGAGCCTCTTGGGCCTGCTATTGTTTTCTGCTCCTCTTTTTTCAGTCAAAGTTTATGATTGGATTTTTAGAGACTCAAACTATGGATCAGGTCAAATTATCGGTGAGGTGGTTTCTTCCAACAATGACATCCGTCACAAGTCAGCCAATTCTTTTGTTTGGCAAAAGGCTCAAACAGAACAGAAAATTCGTGTTGGCGATAGCGTTTTTACCGGCAAAAAATCACAAATGCAAGTTCAACTAAACAGTGGAGGACGGGTAGATCTTGATCAAAACTCTTTGGTTGTATTTTTGCAAATTAACGATCAGGAGGTTCCGAATTTAACAATGGGTAACTTTAAACTTTCCGTGACTGGAAAAATGAAAGTAGCCATTGGTGGCGTTGTTACTGAGCTTGAGGGCTCAGGATCAGAAGTTCAGGTGGTAATTAAAAACAAACAAAAACCGCAAATCCGAATTTTAAAAGGCGTTGCAAGAGTTAAGGACCAATCAGGAGATAGTAAAAATCTGACCCCTGATTTAGCTGAATTTAATGTGCTCGCAAAAAGTCTACCAAAGCTTTTTAATGAAGTGCTAAATCACACCGATGAATTGTATGATTTTTTTGATGTTCAGGAATATAAAATTGTACCACGAGCAGAAAGACTCAAGGTTGTTGAGTTGCCAATATACATATCATGGCCCAACAAAAGCCCCACTATAAAAGTTTACGGAGAGCTTTCATCTAGACGTGACTTTGCGAAGATGACAGACTCGTTTGAGTCTTCATCAAAAACATCCATGTTTACCTTTAAGAAGGCCACACTAGGTACAAATTTTTATCGACTTTCAGTAGATGGGCAATTTTGGACAGATCCACAGGAGCTAAACGTTCAAACCTCTCCCTTACCGCACAGTCCGCCTAAAATTTTAGTAAACTCAAATAGATTTGCATTGCCTCCGGGGGGCATGTCAGATTTACGTGTTTCTTTTGAGGGGCATAATGAGCTTTTAAATTTTATTGTTGAGATTGCTGAAGATCCAAAATTTCCAGCTGCAGAAGCAAAAGCAGTTTGGTCAAGTGCACAAGGTTTTAACGTAACGCTCTCGGAAATCAAAACGATTTTTATTAGAACTCGCGGCGTGAATGAGAAGTTTCAAGTAACAGGCCTTTCTGAGGTAACTCGAATAGATGTCGAAAGAGAAGTTCTCCCGCCTCCACCGGAGCCGCCTCGCTTAGCTCAACAAGAGCCAGAAAAAATAGAAACATTACCTGAGCCGATTTTAGAAAAAATAGAACCACCTATGCGTGCGCCGAGCAGTATTGCCACATCGACTCTTGATATTAAAACACAAATGCCAAGCTACATTAATAGAACTTATCCAAACTCAAAGCTCTCATTTGAAGGGGCCGCTTTTTCGATGTACTCGCAGGAACAAGTTGCACAAGGAAAACAAAATCCAACAGCATTATTAATGGGAGTGCGTTACTTGCAGTGGTTTGGAAAAAGTGGTGTCGAGGCATCATTTAAAGCAAAACTGATGAGCTTAACAAGCTCATCTGGCGGTGATAGCTCTCCTACACAGGCTGAGCTCAGATATCACTTTAGATGGCGTCTCCCATTTAGCTTATTCAATAGAGGGCGCGACTCACAAGTGTCGTGGCTGTTGGGTTATGAATATTATCGTAACCCAGAGGGACAACAAATCTTTTCGCCAAGTTATGATCTTGTTAAAACCGGACCGACATTTTCATTTCCAGTCGCAAATCGTTGGGATACGGGAGGAGAGCTGCTTTACGGTTTAGGTTTTGATAGTAGTAAAAAATATGAAGTTTCAGGTTTTCTAAATTACTATGTTGAATCAAACTGGTCTTTTGGTGTTGGTTATAGACTTCATCTTTTTGAAGCAGGAAGTGTTTCGAGTAGCCCTGCAGGACTGCCATTCAGAGAGGGCTTTGGTGAGGGCTACTCTGTTTTAAGATGGCACTACTAAGTATAAGTTAAAATATCTCATATTTAGACAAGCTTTATGAATTTAAGTGAGGTCTAGGTTTTTCCGATAAGACTTTGTGATGAAAAATGTAGTTGGTTTTATCATTTTAAGTGTTTTTTTATCAGGTTGTGGAAGCCAAATTGAAGAGTTTGTGAGTTCTGGTCCTGAAAAGGCGACACCAACGCCAAGCGTATCTAGCTCTGGCCCGGCAACAGTTAAAGTATCTCCGGGTGCAAACCTTGTTACAGGATCTAAAATTAATGCTCGATTTGCCATTACAACGACGCAGCGTGAAATTAAAGGCAGCAAGATCAAAGGAAGAATCTCTTTCCATCAAACCCGCCCCCAGTAGAAGTAAATTCGTAGAAAACTTAATAAGAATTTTAAACAGCGCCACAACGCGACGAGTAAATCGTGGAAATGCGGCGCAGAAGTCGAAAATAGCTCGCCTTAAGGCTTGTGTTGGACTTGGGCCTGTGTCAACCTCTGGCTTTTAATGGAGGATTAAAATGTCTGAAGTTTTAGTTGTAACAAGCAAAGTGAAAAAGTTTATCAAAGAAAAAGGCCAAATGAACACGTCTTCTGAGACAGTAGACAAGTTGAGCAAAGCTGTTGAGGCTCTTTGCGCTCGTGGCATTGAAAGTGCCAAAGCAGATGGTCGCAAAACAGTTATGGAGAGAGACATCTCCATTGATCATTTATAGTTTCAAAAAGAGACAGTTTCTAGCTTAAGAGAAATTTACTCTTAAGAGAGTATCAATAAATTTATAGTTCAGCCGACAAGTCTAAGGTCGAGGTAAGAATTAGATGAGTCGGCTTTTTTCTTCAATATACCCGTTTTTAATCATATTGGCGCTGCCAATACTTTTGTTTTTCTTTACCAACTGTAGTGAAAATTCCCTTGATCACATGAGCATGATTCAAAATGAGACTGAGAGTGCTATAGATCTTTAAGATCTAAAAGCTCTTGCCAAGAAAGTATCTTAACTCCAAAGCCTTGCGCTTTTTCAAGTTTAGAGCCAGGGTCCTCCCCGACAACAAGATAATTTAATTTTTTACTAACAGAGCTTAAAACTTTGCCGCCGTTTTTTTCTATATAATCCTTAGCCTCATCGCGCCCGACAGGCAAGGTGCCGGTAATTACAAAGCTAAAACCACTAAGAGGACCACTTTGGGATCGAGTTGGATTTTCAATTTTCACGCCGTATTTTTGCAGCAGCGCTATTTCTTTTTTAAGTTTCGGGTTCTCAAAAGCCTCGATAATAGATTGAGCCACTTTAGGTCCGATGTCTTCTACGGCTAAGAGGTCTTCTGTTTTTGCTGTCATAAGCTTTTCAATACTTAAAAAATGAGAGGCTAGAGATTTCGCCGTTTGCTCACCGACAAAGCGAATGCCGAGGGCATAAATAAATCTCGCTAAAGTGATTTTTTTACTCTCCTCAATGCTCTCTAAAATATTATCTGAAGACTTTTCACCTTGTCGTTCAAGACTTAAAATCTTTTCTTTATTTAATAAGTACAAATCAGAAAAAGACTTCACAA
>CAYMKD010000192.1:0-5501 GCA_964390435.1 uncultured Pseudobdellovibrionaceae bacterium
ATTACTAAAAGAAAGATCAAATAGGCAACAGAGGGAACAAATAAGATTAAACCTAGGTGAGTTAATAATCTTAAAGGTAAAGTCGTAAAAGAAGTTATTCCATGAAAGGCAAAGTGAATCAGGTCTTTAAATCTATATTTAGATTCTCCGTGAACTCTCTCATTTACAATATAGGGAATTGTAGCTGTTTTGAATCCTAACCAAGAGATTAAACCTCTTAAGAACTTTTGGGATTCTGGCAAACTATTTATTGCATTCACAACTTTCCTATCTAATAGACGAAAATCGGCTTGCCCCATTGTAAATCCAATAAAACGATCCATCATTCTATAAAAAACTCTGTCCAACAAAGCACGCACATACCCTTGGTATATACCCGTTTTAGACGTATTAACTACATAAGCACCATTTTCCCACTGCCTAATCATATCAGGAATATACTTAGGAGGATGCTGTAAGTCTGCATCCATAGTAATCACAGCATCGCCTCTGCAATACTGTAATCCTGATAAAAGTCCCGCTTGTGAGCCAAAGTTTCTTGATAAGGATATGTAGCGAAGTCGCTTATCCTTACTATGCAAATCACGTAAAATTTCTAAAGATTTATCCCAACTGCCATTTTCTACAACGACAATTTCATATTCATAATTAAGTGTGTCTAAAACTTTGCGTAGCTCTGTATATAGTAAATTTAAATTATCAGCTTCGTTGTAGGCAGGAGTTACAATAGAAATTAGTTTTTTGTTGCTCATAAATTGATGTGAAAGTATTATCTAACAGCTTTAAAAATAGCATGGGGCATGGCGTAAACAACACTGTATATTTCTAATTGAATAATTTAAGAAAATCGAGGATCTTGCCTCTTTATTCTAAAATTTACAGGGAATTACATGATTCAAGAACAAACAACCCCACTCTCATCCTTTCCTAAAAATAGACCCGAGTTGCCACCAAGTTATGCACAAATTTATGAAAAGCATTATAAAATTAATCGCAATGGAACAACCGTTGCAACAGGTCTTGCCCAAAAAATGGAGAGTTGGATGCATAGGCAGGTAGCTAAAGATTTAGCCACTCATCAAGGCCCTGCTCCTAAAGTTCTTGAAATTGGCGGAGGAACTCTCAATCATTTACCTTATGAAAAAAATGTTGCTATTTATGATGTTGTTGAGCCACTTCCCAGCCTTTATGAAGACTCAGTCAATAAAAACAGGGTTCATAAATTCTATTCGGATATGTCAGAAATACCACAGGACCAAAAGTACGATCGTATAGTGTCTATAGCCACATTTGAACACATATGTAACTTGCCTGAAGTTATTGCAAGTGCCTCAAATCATTTAAATCCCGAGGGAAGCTTACGTGTAGCCATTCCAGCTGAAGGCTCCTTGCTATGGTTTCTTGGCTGGCGATTTACAACAGGTATTGATTTTTATTTAAAATACCGTTTGAACTATAGTGTTTTAATGAGATACGAGCACATTAACAACTGGAAAGAAATTGCAGCTTTACTAAACTTTTTCTTTAAAGATGTTAAATATACTTATTTAGGCTTAAGCAAAAACTTTTCATTTTACCATTTTTATGAATGTAAGTTACCTAAAAAGGATATGTTTTAGTGCAAGTCAAATCGAATAATGTTGTATTTATATTGTGCGGAGGCCGCGGCACTCGAATGGGTAGCCTAGGAGCAGCTTGCCCTAAGGTTCTTACTAAAGTTCAAAACAGGCCCATGCTTTCGCATATTCTCAATCAATTTATAGATCAAGGTTTTAATAAATTTGTTTTTGCCACAGGGTTTTTAACAGAACAAGTAGAGAACTTTGTTAAAGCCGAATACCCACATATTGAAGCGATCTTTTCAAATGCCGGTGAAAACGCAAGCATACTTCAACGATTTGTATATGCACAAAAGCATTTTTCAGATCAGGTTGTAGTTTGTTACGGTGATACTTTTATTGATATTGATTATAGAAAATTACTTTCTGGTCATATTAATGCAGATAAAATGCTCACTGTTGTCACAAGTGCATTTCAAAATCCTTTTGGAGTTGTTACCTTTGATCCAACAACTCATTTAGTGAATTCATTCGTGGAAAAACCCATTCTTCATTATTACATTGGTGGCATGGCTCTAAAAAAAGAGTGCTTTGCAAATTTAGAGCCTCACTTGCTAAGCATGCCAGATGGCCAAGGATTTGTTGCATTATTACAAAGTCTTATAGAAAAAAAGCAATTAAATAGTCATCCTCATCAAGGACTTCAAGTTACTTTTAATACAGAGGGAGATCTCAAAGGTGCAGAGTTAGCACTGAATAGTTATTACACACTTAAGGAGTTATAATGAATTTAGATAAGTATAAAAATAAAAGAGTTTTAGTTACTGGTGGATCAGGCTTCATTCCTTCACACTTAGTTAAAAAACTTCACTCCATTGGCAGTGAAGTTTTTGTTATTACAAAATACAATAGCGTAATTGATAATATTCGCCTAGCTAAAATATGGGATCAAATTACACCTATTGAAGCAGATATACGCAATCTGGACTCTTGTTTAAAAATCAAAGACTATAAGCCAGATTATGTGTTTCATATGGCAGCCTATAACCATGTTGGTGATAGCTTTATTCATGTTCAAGAATCTCTTATGTCAAACGCACTGGGAACTGCCAACGTTATGGAGGCTTACAGTGACTACGATCGCTTCGTATATATTTCTACGTCAGAAGTATATGGTTATCAGGATGGAGTTCCATTTATCGAGACGATGACTCCATTTCCAATCTCTCCCTATGCCGTAGGAAAATATGCAGGGGAACAATTTGCACAAATGAAACATCATGTTAGCCAACTGCCTATTACCATCATTCGTCCGTTTAATGCTTTTGGCCCCTACCAAAGCCCTAAAGCTGTTATAGCTGAAATGATTATAAAATGTTTGCGTGGCGAAACTATTAAATCTACTGAAGGCAAGCAAACACGTGATTTCAACTTTGTTGAAAACCTTGTTGATGGCATCTTAATGGCAGCACTCAATGAATCTGCCATTGGAACACCACTTAATTTAGGATCCGGACAAGATATTCCAATCAAAGATCTAATTACAATGATTCATAAACTCACTGATTCAAAATCAGAATTACAGATAGGTATATTGCCTAATAGACCAACAGAAATTTGGGAAATGAGAGCTAGCTTTACCAAGGCTCAAGAAGTTCTTAAGTGGCAACCTAAGGTAGGGCTTGAAGAGGGTTTAAAACGCTCTGTGGAATGGTACCGAGAATTCAACAAAGTATTTACCAATCCTGAGTCGCCTCTGCTTAATCTGTAATATGAAATTAAAAGAAAATATTTTTTTATTAATATTTATATTATTTATTGCCTATTATTTATTTCCACTCCTTAACTTTACAGAGAATCTGGCTGTAGGCTCTGGGGACACTTATTTTTTCTTACCTGTTGAGCAGTGGTTTTGCAGTCACTTTTTTAAGTATGAAATGTTCACAAATCGATTCTTTGCTCCTACTGGAGTGGATATGTCGACGACTTACGATATGCCTCTATTGTTAACCCTAGGCTGCCCACTTCAATCTTTGGGGCCATTTGCACCAATTAACTTCATTGCTATTATTCAAGTTTGTTTGATATTTGCCACTTCATATTTTGTTGCAAAAAAACACATTGAACACCCCCTATTGAGATGGATGTTTGTATTTCTTTATTCTTTCTCTCCATTTTATTTAAATAGAGAATCTGTACATATAACAATTTTATCATGCATATGGACTACAAGTCTTGTGTGGCTTAGCTTATATAAAATTGATCTAACAAATCGAAAACAAGTTTTACTTGCTTGCTCGGCTATTGCGTTATGTTTTTTAACTAGCTGGCAAAATTTACCTAACTTAACTCCTCTGATTTTGATTCTTGGAATATTCTCGCTTAAACAAGTTCAAAAGCAAAAGGTAAAGCCTGTTATTTTAAATTTAACTTTTGGCGCAACTATATTTTTATTTATAATAGCCCCATTTTTATTTCCGCTGATTCGCAAATATCTCACTGGTGAGTTTTCATCCGCAGCTTCAACAAGTTATGATTTTAACTTAGATTTATTCAGCCTTTTTTTACCTCCAGTAAAAAGTCCTCTATTTGACTTTTTTAAGGAACACTTCTCTTTAATCATGCCTAAGATGTATTACGAAAAAACAGCAGGTCTTAGTTGGATGACCTATATTCTGTTAATTTTTTTCGCTAAAATGACTTCGACTAAGAAATTTTATTTAGATCGCCTACTGATGATAATAGGTTTTTCTTATCTAGTTATTAGTTTTGGCCCAAGCCTCAATATTGGCGACCATGTTTTATTTGATTTACCTTACTTTAATGTCTTATCAAAGATCCCTCCATTCACTGCTAGCCGAGCTCCCGCACGAATGGCCGTACCTTTTATATTTTGCTTTACATTACTTTCAATTATATGTCTTGAAAGATGGCTTAATAAAAAATCACCAAGGTATAAGTGGCTTACAATTCCCGTATTTGTGCTAATTTTATATGAGACGATCATTTTACCAAAAAATACTCAAATGGCACACGAAGCTTTTCCTAATGAGCGGCCCGCTCCATCAGCTCTAGACATAACAAAAAACATTAAAGAAACAGCTCGTCCAGAAGCTATTTTTCTTCCTTTACCTATAATGCTTAAGCAAGATCCGGCCACTAATTTTTTTCAAGCATTTCATAATCTACCAGTGATCCATGCTTATTTATCTTATACTGTAATCAATGATAAATTGTTCAAATTTATTCATGATGACCCAGTTTTAAGTAAACTTGACTGTTATTCAACACCAAATGAAGCTCAATTAGCTAGTAATCAATTTGCTTTAAATAATGAAACACTTTTAGTAGATTCGTTAAAAAAATTAAATATTGATTATATATCAATTAATTTTTCATTTTTTAGCTCTCCTGATTGTGTCAACTTTATCAAGTGGTATAATAATTATTTTTTGAAAATGAAATCTTTTGAATACTTAGGTGAAGGAAACGCCCATAAATTTTATAAGGTAGCTCAGTAGAATAAGATAGGTTTGCAAATTAAACTTATTTCTCTTTTTGCAGTAGGAAGAACATCTGAGATGTCTTGGAAAAAGGCATCCTCATAAAATCAAAAGCTGCAAAAAGTAAACTTAAAACTCCACCTAAAGGGTGCATTGTTGCTGGCCTATCTGATGATAAATGAATCCAATTTTTTTTATGAAGCCAATGCAAAATACTCCAATTCCAGAATGGGCTACCTTGAGTGTATTTTTTCATTACAACTGTATATCCAATTTCTTTTGCCAGTTTTTCGAAAGAATCCATATTAAATAAAACCCAATGGCGTGGACAATGATATCCTCCCCAATTCAGATTACGAAAAATGTGTGCATCTAAACTATCGTAGTTAGGAGTTTTAACTAATACAAATCCCCCAGGATTCATAAGATTAAATACTTT
>CAYMKD010000193.1:0-5473 GCA_964390435.1 uncultured Pseudobdellovibrionaceae bacterium
TGGCTATTGTGATGTTGGCTCCTCAAGATGAGCTCTATGAAAAAACTGTAAGTAATCTCGAAGAGGCAAGAGCCCGTGGTGGCTATGTAATAGCTATTGGTACTGGAGAAGACGAAAGATTAAAAGAAATCAGCCGTCGCTACTTATCCTTGCCAAATGCAGATTGGATGCTGAGCCCAATATTAGCAGTAGTTCCCTTGCAGTTAATGGCTTATCATTTGGCGGATTCTTTAGGCTACGATGTGGATCAACCTAGAAATTTGGCAAAATCCGTAACAGTTGAGTAGGGCCCATTATAATCATTTAATTAAGTGTGTTTTTTTCTCTAAAATTTAAAAAGCCATTTATAAGAAAAATTTACTTATTACGCACAGCAATTAACCAGAGATCTGTTGCACCTTTCAGACATTTTTAGAAATATATTGTGAACGATTTGGGAGAATTTAGATGGAGAATTTTTTTGCGCCTCGAGGGTGGCTTGAGGTCATTGTTGGCGGCATGTACAGTGGTAAGACTGAAGAGCTGATTAGACGTTTGCGTCGCTGGCAATTTGCCAAGCAAAAGGTGCAAATATTTAAACCAAGAATTGATAATCGATACAGTGAGGACAGCTTAGCTTCCCATAATCAAAATAAAATTGAAGCTACTGTCATTGATCGTGCAGAAGAAATTTTATTGCACTTAACTTCAGATACCAAAGTTATTGGCATTGATGAGGGACAGTTTTTTGATGCCTCTTTAGTTTCAGTTGTAAATACGCTTGCAAGTCAAGGCGTGCGTGTCATTGTGGCGGGCTTAGATACAGACTGGCGTGGCAATCCATTTGAGCCTATGCCAACATTAATGGCTATTGCAGAGAGTGTTACCAAACATCATGCTGTGTGTATGGTATGTGGTGGATTGGCCTCAAGAACACAAAGAATTTTTAATTCTGAAAGTCGTGTAGCTGTAGGAAGCTATGGTATGTACGAAGCTCGCTGCCGTGAACACTTCACTGTGGCCAGTGAAAACACAAGTCAAGCTCTTCAGCTCAACTAGATAATTGTCACTTAAGCCAATCTAAAAAAGATTCTCTTGCAAACTCAATTTGTTGTTGTTTCTTTAAAGCTTTATCTCGCACATGCTTATTAAGAGGCGGGAGAAGACCAAAGTTAATATTTGTGGGTTGAAAGTGATCTGCTCTTATTGGATCAGTGATGGCCTCAATAAGTGAACCCAGAGCTGAGGCTCGCGGTGGTGGAGAGAAAGTTTGATCACTCAACTTTTGCTTTAAAAAATGAGCAACCAAAAGCCCTATGCAAGTAGATTCAAAATAACCTTCAACTCCCGTGATTTGTCCTGCAAAAAACAACCATGGATCTTTTTTACTAGAGAGATCTTGGTTAAGTCTTTTGGGAGAGTTGATATAAAGATTACGATGAATGCTGCCAAGCTTTAAGAACTCGGCCTTTTCTAGCCCAGGAATCATCTGAAAGACTCGCTTTTGTTCCCCGTAAGCCATGCGGGTTTGAAAACCAACCATATTATATGCAGTTGCTTCTTTATTATCTTGTCTGAGTTGAACAATGGCATAAGCTTCTTTGCCAGTTTTGGGATTTTTAAGTCCTACGGGTTTCATGGGACCAAAGCGCAAGGTCTGTGGGCCTCGCTCAACAATAGCCTCAATAGGCATACAGCCTTCAAAAAAAGGTGTGTTTTCAAATTCTTTAGGCTCAATCTTTCTTGCTACGGTAATTTCATGAATCAGTGTTTCATACTGTTCTTTATCTAAAGGGCAGTTATAATAATCAGGAGTCCCTTTATCATAGCGGTCAGCTTTCCAGGCAATATCTGTATTGATGGTATCGGCATCAATAATGGGGGCAATAGCATCAAAAAAATATAAAAATTCGTCACCGAAATGCTCTTGCATACTTTGAGCTAAGTGAGATTCTGTGAGCGGACCCGTTGCAATCACAGCTGGTCTGGGGATTTGATTTAAATCTGTAATGGTTTCTCTACGGACTTCAATATTTGGATGTGCATTCACCCAGCTGGTAATTTGCAGTGCAAAGCGCTCACGATCCATGCCAAGAGCTTGTCCTGCTGGGACTTGTGTTTGCATAGCAGCTTTAAGAATAAAAGAGTTAAGTTTTTCAGCTTCCCATTTTAACTGTCCAGGTGCTGATATTTCTCCCATGCTACCAAATGAATTGGAGCAAACCAGCTCAGCAAATTGATCTGTTTTGTGCGCTGGCGTCATGTTTTTGCCGCGCATCTCAAATAAAATAACTTTAAATCCCATATCAGCTAACTGTAGGGCGCACTCGCTGCCAGCAAGTCCTGCGCCGACAATTGTAATTGTGGATTTATCTTTATTCATGCTAAGTGTTTGCCATGTCATGGCCTAAGCGTAAAGGTAAATTAACCGCCTCATCCAATGTTTTGCAGAACCTGCTTGAGAGTGGAAAATCGCCGCTTTCAGATCAGTTTCTACGCTGGAAATTATGGGCTCGCTGGAAGGAAATTGTTGGCCCCAGCATTGCTGAGCAAACGGATCCGGTTGGATATCGTTTTGGTACCCTCTATGTCTGGGTAAAAAATTCAAGCTGGATGCAGCAGCTTATATTTATGCAAGAAACAATTACAAACACCATTAACACCAAACTTGGTGAAACCTACGTTAAAAATATTCGCTTCACCATGGATCGCAGATCTGTTCCAAGTGCTGATCAAAGTGAATTAAAAAAAGTCATTGAGGACTTAGTACCTGAATCAGAAGACTAAGTTCTTAAAAGAGTATTCCACTTAGTGATCTTATCATTAAATTGCTCAGACATGACGTTTGGCACTTGCTTGCACATAGCAAGCTGCGCGCCAATCCGAACTCGCATTTAATGACAAGATCACTAAGTGGAATACTCTTTTAAGAACTTAGCAGGGATTTGCAAAACAGCTGCGCTCACCGTAAAAAAAGTGATTAGCGGCGCCGGAAGTTTCACCTTTAAATAAAAAATAAAAGTGAAAATGGAATTTCAACATATTTAATTCTGGGAGTACCTGTTCCCAACGCCTATAGGTACTGTTGCTAAAAATCTGTTGTAGAAAAGAACGTAAATCATTTTTTGGAGCCTGGATCATTTTGCCTACATAGTTTCTATCTAGTAGCAAACGAGCAAAACTATTTTGATAATGAGGGGCTTCTGTTTGTATTATATCTACAGGCTGATTTTCCTCATCAATTGCTGAGCCAGTGATGGTGAGTGTTGAGAAAAAGCCATCAAGCTGCTTAATAGGCATTGGCTTTTTATAAAATTGCTCATCACGATGTTCGGCAATGAATTTTTCAAATGCAGGAATATCTTCTGAAATCTGAGGTTCAAAAACAATTTCGATGTCGAAATTGTAAGACTTGTTGTCTGTTTCATCTTTAATAATATAACAAACTAAGCGACTGTAACTCACAAAGCGTCTGTTTTCTGGATTATCTCCATAAAGCAAACGAGAAACTTCTTTGAAACCCTCGACACAATCTGAAATAGGAGTCTTAATATACTCTTCTTTAATAGCATAGGTGTTAAAGTCTTGTGTTAGGACAACAGGATTTGTTCTTTCGTATATTTTGATTTGCTCTTCCGCAGATGCAATTAAGGAAAATTGAAGTAAGAATAGAAAAGCGATTAAGGTTTTCACAAGTTAAATTATATTGAGCTTTTAGCTAAGCCACAAGCCTATTTTAAATAATTCCTAATTACTTTTAATAGAGCTTCGCAATAATGACTTCATGGGTTGAGTGCGTGACGAACCACCCAGCATAGACTTTAGCTGTTGATGGACACTTGGGTCATTGATGAGAGCTCCTAGAGTTCCTTCGCCGCGATCAATTTTGCTAAGTATTCTGTCTAATTTATCTAAGCTTGTACGAATTTTATTATCTTGTTTTTGCGAGCCTTTGATCTCTTTTAAAAGATCGTAAGTTAAATCCATGCTTTTGCTAGCACTTTCACTGGCTAAGGTTAAATTCCCTATGAGTCGAGACATGCGATTTTCATGATTTAAAGACTTCATTGTCTTATGCATTTCGTCTATGATTTCAAATATTTTGGTAGCCTGATCTCCATTCTCGGTTAAAACACCTATAAAGTCAGTGGCTTCAGCTTTATTTAAAATGCCATTTTCTGCCATGATTGGTGCATCAATTTTTCCAGGAATAATGTATATGTATTTATCTCCTAGAGCCCCTTGAGTTCGTACCTCAACCTGAGATCCTTCGGTAATTTTATCTTTATATGAAGTATCGATTTTCATTTGAACATTGAGAGTGCGTCCGCTGTTCAAAAAGTTAATTTCTGAAACATTTCCAACTGTAACTCCAGATAAAGAGACAACACTCCCTGGTGCTAAACCTTGAACTTGATCAAAGCGAGCATGAAGCGTGTAGTAGCTTTTTAAAATAGCTCGATCTCCACCAAGCAAATAAATTGATATTAAAAAGGCCAAGAGTCCTAGAAAAATAAAAATCCCCACTTTAACTTGAGTTTTAAATGTGGTTTCCATTAGTGGGCCTCTCCTTGAATAAATCGAGTTATAATACCATCATCTTGTTCGTTAATTTCATCGATGGTTCCCTGAGCTTTAATTCGTCCATCCATAAGCATGGCAAGTCGATCACAAACTGCAAATGCAGTGGGCATATCATGTGTGACTAAAATGGAGGTCACACCTTTATTTTTAAGCCTTAAAATCATCTCTTGAATTGTTTTTGTATTATAGGGATCAAGTCCAGCAGTTGGTTCATCATACAAAATAACCTCTGGTCCCATAATAATGGCACGAGCTAGTCCCACTCTTTTCTGCATACCACCTGATAAATTCCCGGGATAAGTTTGTTCATTGCCGCTTAAGCCAAATTCTTTGAGTTGGGATTTAATTTTTTCAGAAATTTGCTTTTCATTCAAACTAGTGTGTTCGCGTAATGGGTAAGCTAAGTTTTCGTACACTGTCATCGAGTCAAATAGAGCACCACCTTGAAATACGTAAGCCACCTTTTTTCTAATATCAACAAGTTCTTTTTCGCCTAAATGAGTGATATCTGTATTTTCAATAATAATTTGGCCACTATCTGGTTTTTCTAATCCAATGAGACTTCTTAAGATAACACTTTTACCCACACCTGAACCACCAATAAGTCCCAGGCACTCACCTTGACGAATGTCAAAAGTAACTCCATTGTGTACTTTTTTAGTACCAAAAGATTTTGTAAAATTTTTCACCTGAATGGTTAGCTTCATTTCTCTAAAATCCAAAATAATTTAGTTAAAACAAAATCACCTATAAGTATGAGTATTGAGGAAACAACAACAGCTTTAGTTGTCGCAATTCCAACACCTTTTGTGCCATCTTTAACTGTTAAACCAAAGTAGCAAGATGGAATTGAAATAAAGAATGAAAAAAATATTGTTTTTGCAAATCCAGAAAAATAATCGCTTAACAT
>CAYMKD010000194.1:0-5473 GCA_964390435.1 uncultured Pseudobdellovibrionaceae bacterium
CGCGACCTGTTTGAATCATATCTTGAGCTAAAGATTGAAACTCTCTACATGCTGATTGATTTTGGTTTTCAGGCTTTTGACAAAGCCCTACAAACTCTTCAAGCAAATTAGAGCCATCATTATTATCTTTAAATCCAACTAAACCTGCTAAATAAAGCCACTCAAGTCCGCCTGAGTTTTCGCCTAATACTTTCCATTTCCTATCAGCAAAAGCTCTAATAACATCTAATCTGGCTTCACGAGCATAATCTTTGCCAAACATAGCAAATGGATTATCACGTAGTTTTTCATCCATTTTAATTCTAAACTCTTGCTCCGTATTTTCTAAATACCTTAAAACATCTTCAAATCTTAAGTTTGAATTTACATAATTTAAATTGGAGATATAAGAACTCAATGATTCTTTTAAATCTGAGGCCTGCAAAACCGCTTGGGTTTTGCCTGCAAGTAAAAATAAGTTATATACTCTTGTCGTTGTGATATCTTTATCTTCTCTGTAGATTGACATAACTTTTCTAAATAAAACATCCTTGATTTCAAAACCCGATAGTTGCCTATTTCTTAATGTTTCTTCAATAAGATTTAACTCTGCATAGTTTTTTGGAGTTGCATACGCAAAACCCATTGCCAAAAAGTGAATTGCTAAAATTATAATAAGTATTCTCATATTATTGTCCTCCCGCTATGCGAGTGCCACAAAAATCTTTTGTATATTGATCTAGATAAGAGCCTTGCGTACCACCGCAAATACCCGCAATCTTCCAAACATAACAACGATTGATATTGTGTCCTTGTAAATTACCACCACCGAAGGGATCTGAAATGCGGGATTTATAGTTGCTTGTATTTGCGCGATTTGCATCCCAGAGCTCACCATAGTCAGCTGCTGAGGGCCATTTTTTATTTTGATCAAAGCTATGAACAGCCGAATTGATTATTCTATATCCACGATTGTAAACAGATAAAATAAATCTTGATTCAGCTATTGGATCACCATTAGGTACAAGCTTATTTCGTACGTTTACTTTTTCACCATTTACTTTAACCATATAGCGATCACTCGAATCTTTAATTTGTTTTACATGAGATGCCATTAGGTAAATAGAAAAATTAGGACAATAAAGACTATAGCGATACTCTTCTGTATTGCAGACATTGATTAATTTTTTTAAACAAGCTGAGGCAACCTTTTTAGGATAAGCTGAGCCATTGCATTCACTCGGTCGTCTTTTATTTGGCTTAGGTCCAGAATAACTTTTGCCATAAATACTTTGATAATAATATTTAAGCGTAGCATGAGCCGTGCTCTCTTGAAACTGAGCTATCCCAACATCTCCGCCACTATTTTTTGCAAACGGATGAAAACCTGACTCGGCTTGCATAATCGACATTAAAATGGCCGGATCCACTCCTGTAACTTCCGCTGCTTGTTGCGTAATACTCTCAATGTAGGCTTTATATTCAGCGCTATAGGTTTTTTCTAAATCTGTTTTTTGTGGCGGCGCACACTTTGAGGGTTTTGCGCAGTGAGCTCCTGCAGTTTTCTGTGGTGTTACGGGCTTAGAGCAGTAAGGTTTATTCAAATGATTTGTTGCTTCCACAATAGCACTCACCGTGGTTAGATTTTTTTCAGCAACAGGACTCTCTTCATTTTCTATTGAACAATTTGTACAAACCTCACCATCTGCCTCAGATGTAACTGAAGACGGTGGCAAACTTTGATTTATTTTCTCAACCACTTCACCATCTTGGTTTGTTTCCGGCTGTGTTGGAGCCTCATAAGCACTGGTAGTTTTAGTAACTTCTACTCCAGAAGCACTTTCAGGAGATGCCGCTTCTGGTGAGGATATAGCGCCCCATTCTTTAGGGACATCTTTATAAAGCTGCATGTTCGGATTACTAGATTTGTAATAAAGCCAAACTTTTTCGCCCTTATGCTCACCATTGATAACTTTAACTTCTAAGCCATAATTACCAGAAGAAAATTTTTGATAATTTACAATTTCTGCACGAGTACCACGAGCAGCAACAAACTTAATATTGGCATCAGTGGTTCTAAATTTTGAGGCGCTTCTCGCATTAAAAAATCCCTCAAGCTCCACATAGCGCTCAAGTCCACTAAAGCCAACTAAGCTGTAGGCAATAAATATGAATAGAATATTTAAATAACGGCGCTTGAACATGAGTTCTCCTCACATTCAAGTAAAGCAAGACCCATGACGTAATTTCAGATCAAAAAAACCAAGTTATTATAGCTAATTAGCTTTTTTCTCATTTTGAGACAAATGCTTTGAATCGTAAAATTGTTAGACAGCCGAAAGGTTTTTTATACTATCACACCAACGCGTTGTTTAAGGAAAAGGTGCCTGGCACCTTTTAGGCGGCTTTTGAAACAGAGATTTTTGCAGATTTCCAGAATTTATGTGCATCAAAAAAGACTTTAACAAGAGCTTCATCAAACTGCGTCCCTGAGCAACGTTTAAGCTCAGCATAAATCACATCATCAGGCAAACCCTTACGATAGGCTCTCGTTTCAGCCATAGCATCATAAGTATCAACAATTAAGATAACTCTCGCAATTAGTGGAATATGCTCCCCTTTAAGTTTATCAGGATAGCCCAACCCATCTAAGCGTTCATGATGATGTTTTACTCCCGGCACAAGATCTGCAAAAAATTTTTCATTCTGTAAAGGCTCAATAATTGCGGCACTCATTATAGGATGCTCACGCATTTTATGCATTTCTTCTTCTGTTAATTTTGCAGGTTTATAAATAATTGACTTAGGCACGGCTACTTTGCCAACATCATGAAACATTCCAGAAAACTCAGCTACTTTTTGTTGGTATTCATTAAGTCCTGCCGCTTGCGCAAGTCTTCTTGAATACTCTCCCACACGCAAACAATGCTCATAGGTCCCCGGATCGGCCACTTTTAATGACTGCATAATGGCCTGAGCTGCGCTTAGAGCCCAGCTTGGAATGTTGCCCCAATTAGACAAATAAAACTCCCGAGATCCAACTAAACAAAGGACCTTAAAGGCTTATCGGTTATTTGCCACTTGCCTTAATATGTTAAGTTTAGATTTAAGAAATTTTGATGTCTCACTTCGAGACACTTTAGAAACCTCTTCTGGGGTTCCTGTGGCAACAATTTCACCACCTCCAGTGCCACCATCGGGCCCTAGGTCTATAATATGATCTGCAGCTGCCATCACATCTACATTATGCTCAATAACAACAACTGTATTTCCTTGTTCAACAAGCTCCTGCAAAAGCTCTACAAGTTTTTTAATATCATCAAAGTGAAGCCCGGTTGTTGGTTCATCTAGAATATAGAGAGTTTTACCTGTTCCTCTTTTTGAGAGCTCACGACTTAACTTCACCCTTTGCGCTTCACCACCTGAAAGTGTTGTCGAGCTTTGCCCAAGAGTAATATAGTCAAGACCCACTCGGTGCAGAGTCGCTATTTTTCTGTGAATATTATTGTGATTTTTAAAAAACTCCATTGCTTCTTCAACACTCATCTCTAGAACATCAGCAATGGATTTTCCCTTGTATTTAATATTCATAATTTCGCGATTGTAACGATGCCCTTGGCAGGTTTCACAAAATACAAAAACATCTGAGAGAAAGTGCATCTCCATCTTAATTTGGCCTTGCCCTTGACAGGCCTCACACCGCCCCCCTTTAAGATTAAAACTAAACATACCGGGTGCATGTCCTCTTAATCTTGATTCAGGTAATTGAGCATACAAATCTCTAATTAATGGGAATAATCCAACATAAGTTGCAGGAGTGGACCGCGGAGTTCGGCCAATAGGTTTTTGATTAATATCAATAACCTTATCGATAAGATCTAGTCCCTTAACCTGTTTGTAAACTCCAGGAAGTGCAGAGGATTTATAGAAATGCCGACTTAAAATTTTATAAAGAGTGTCTATGATCAAAGTACTCTTCCCACTTCCAGACACACCCGTAACGACCGTAAATACACCTAAGGGAATATGTAGATCTACATTTTTTAAATTATTGGCCGAAGCACCAAGAATATCAATAAAAGCATTTTGACCAACTCGTCTTTCACGAATTTCTGTGATTTGTTTTTTGCCCATCATGTACTGACCCGTCACGCTGTTTTTAGCCTTCATAATATCTTCAGGAGAACCTTGCACAATAAGTTCTCCACCGAGCTTTCCAGCACGAGGGCCCAAATCGACAACAAAGTCTGCAAATCGAATTGTATCCTCATCATGCTCAACCATTAAAACCGTATTGCCACGATTTCTTAAATCAGCAATGATCTCTAATAAACGATGATGGTCTCTTGGATGAAGTCCAATACTTGGTTCATCAAGAACGTATAACACTCCAATCAAAGAAGATCCCACTTGCGTCGCAAGACGAATTCTTTGTCCTTCTCCCCCAGATAAAGTTCGAGAAGGCCTGCTGAGACTTAAGTAGCCCGTTCCTACTCGGATCATGTAATCAAGTCGGTCATTAATCTGTTTGATAATTTTTTCTGCAATAAGATTATCTTTATTATTCCATTTTTGTTTTTTAAACCACTCACGAAGCTCTATGACTCCTAGATCTGAAAGCTCAGCAATGTTTTTATCAAAAATTTTAACACTTAAGCTTTCTTTTTTTAAACGAGCGCCATTACAATCTGGGCAAGTTGTAATTTCTGGTTCAAACTCGTCTTCATCTTCACTCTTTGATTTCTTCTCATTTTTGTAATGCCAATTGGCTTTGCCAATTTTTCTTAATCCTTCAGCGGAGTAAGACACGTGTTCTTCTTCAATCAAATCGAGGGTGCCTAAGCCATTACATGTAGGACATGCGCCACGAGGATTATTAAAACTAAAAATTCTTGGCTCCATCTCACTAAACCCAAACCCACAAACAGGACAGGCAGAGTGGATAGAATAAGAGGTCCTCTCACCACTGAGAGTTTCTATAATAACTCGGCCTTTTGCCAATCCAAGGGCCGTATTAATACTTTCACTTAATCTTGAACGCATTTCTGGTTTAAGAATCAGTTGATCAATGACAAGATCAATATCATGAGTTTTTGTTTTTGCTAATTTCTTGGCTTTTTCTAATAGAATCATCTGGCCATCAACACGAGCCTTAATAAAACCACTCTTAGCCCACTTTTGGAACTCACCGAGAAACTCCCCTTTTTTTGCCTGAGCCATGGGGGCCAAAACTAAAAACTTTAATCCCGGTTCTTTTTTATAAATATCTTCTATAATCTGTTGAGGAGTTTGGCTCTTCACCGGAACATGATGGGTTGGGCACTCAGCAATTCCTAAGCGAGCAAACATCAAGCGCATATAGTCATAAACTTCTGTAACCGTACCAACCGTTGAGCGAGGATTACTGCTAACTGATTTTTGATCAATGGCAATGGCTGGCGAGAGCCCTGTGACCACTTCAACGTCAGGTTTTTTCATCTGTTCTAAAAATTGC
>CAYMKD010000195.1:0-5468 GCA_964390435.1 uncultured Pseudobdellovibrionaceae bacterium
GGGTGGTTCGCATGGGTGCAGCAGACAAAGCACTGGCAACTCAAAATGTTGACGATATGTCGAGATCATTTGCAATGACAACTCGTCTTGATGACATAGTTGCCTGGGGTCGAAAAAATTCGTTATGGCCAATGCCTTATGGAACTGCTTGTTGTGGCATTGAGTTAATGTCTGTTATGGGGCCACGTTATGATCTAGCAAGATTTGGCGCTGAAGTGGTGCGCTTTTCTCCGCGACAATCTGATTTACTTTTAGTTGCTGGGACAATTACTGAGAAGATGGCCCCAGTGCTAGTTCGCATATATCAACAAATGCTTGAACCCAAATATGTTTTGTCAATGGGAGCTTGTGCTAGCTCTGGCGGGTTTTACAGAGCTTATCATGTGCTTCAAGGTTGCGATAAGGTCATTCCTGTTGATGTGTACGTACCAGGTTGTCCTCCAACTCCAGAGGCTGTTTTAGATGGCATTATGCTTTTACAAAAAATGATTGCAGATCATACTCCACGTCCATGGAAAGATAACTGGAAGGCGCCTAATTATGAGCAAATTGGAAGACCTTAAAAATAGTTTGTCTCAACGGTTTGAGATTAATCGTTATGAGTTCAAACATAGTTTTGGTGATGATATTATTGTAGTTCCTAAAGAAGATGTTTTGCCTTTAGCTCAGTTTTTTAAAGAGACAGAGCGCTTTGATTTTTTAATGGATGTATGTGGGGTGGATTATCCCAATCGTGAAAAACGTTTTGAAGCTGTTTATCACTTCTTTTCTTCAAAAGATGCTTCTCGTTTACGGATGAAAACCTCTTTAGCTGAAGGTGAGTCCGTAGATACTTTAACAGGTATTTGGAAGGGTGCGGACTGGTTTGAACGCGAAGCTTATGACATGTTTGGAATTATCTTTAAAGGACATCCAAACCTTAGAAAAATTTTAACTCATCATCAATTTGTGGGCCATCCTTTGCGTAAGGACTACGAGGCGGACAGACAACAACATTGTACAGATGTCATCCCAATTCATTTTGATCATGAACCCGGTGTTGATGGCTTTGCACTGAATGAAAAATATGTGCCTATTAATATAGGTCCCTCTCATCCAGCAATGCATGGAACTTTGCGAGTTATGGCTGAGCTTGATGGAGAGAGCATCGTGCGAGCCAATGTTGAAATTGGTTATTTACATCGCTGTTTTGAGAAAATGGCCGAGACACATCCTTACAACCAGGTCATACCTTATACGGATCGACTTAACTATTGCTCAGCACCTATGAACAACGTGGGGTATTGTAAAGCAGTTGAAAAGTTGTTAGGTGTTGAAATTCCTCCTAAAGCTCAAGCAATGCGCGTAATTTTATGTGAGCTCTCAAGAGTTATTGATCATATAATTTCTGTAGGTACTGGGGCTGTTGATTTAGGAGCTTTAACTGGTTTCTTTCATCTTTTTACTTATCGAGAAAAGGTTTACACACTTTTTGAAAAACTTTGTGGCGCAAGGCTCACAGTTTCAATGACTCGTATTGGAGGTATGGCTCAAGATGCTCCAGAGGGTTGGTTTAATGATGTCCTCGCTTTTTGTAAGGAAATGCGTGAGGGAGTTGATGAAATTGATCGCCTTCTTAGTGACAACAAGATTTTTATTTTACGAACACGAGATATCTGTCCGATCACTTCTCAAGAAGCCATTCAGTGGGGATATACGGGGCCACTATTAAGGGCTTGCGGAGTCAATTTAGATTTGCGTAAATCAAAACCCTATTATGGTTACGATGCTCTTGACTTTGATGTGCCGATTGGAACAAGTGGCGACATTTATGATCGCTATATGGTTCGAATTGAAGAGATGAGACAATCACTTAGAATTATTGAGCAAGTAGCTCGCAATGTTCCTGGCGGTGATTACACTATCAGAGACAAAGGCATTGTTTTGCCTGAGAAAAAAGATGTTTATGGTAATATCGAAGGTTTGATGAATCACTTTATGTTAGTGATCAAAGGATTGCGCCCACCTGTTGGTGAAATTTATGATGCCTCTGAAGCGGCCAACGGAGAGCTTGGTTTTTATTTGGTTTCAGATGGCAGTGCTAATCCATATCGCTTAAAAGTGCGACCACCATGCTTTGCTATTTACCAGTCATTTCCGAATGTTGTTAAAGGAGCCATGATTGCTGATGCAATTGCAACTGTGGCGAGTATGAACGTTATCGCTGGCGAACTGGATCGCTAAAGGGAAAAAAATGTTTTGCTTATCAGAAGAAGGTCTTAAAAAAGTAAAAACAGAACTCAAGCGTTACGAAGCCATTGAGTCTGCCATTATTCCAAGTCTTTATGTTGCTCAAAAAGAAAACAATGGTTGGATCAGTGATGAAGTCATTGATCACTTAAGTGAAGTGATGGAAATTCCACGCTCAAAAATTAATGAAGTTTTTAAATTCTACACGATGTTTAACCAAAAGCCTGTTGGTAAGTATCACGTCCAAGTTTGTACAAATATTTCTTGCTCGCTCAATGGCGGAAGAGAGCTTTGTGCCAATGTGCTTAAAGAGCTCAACGTTAAATTGGGTGAGGTTACTATGGATGGCCGCTTTACGGTTTCTAAAGTAGAGTGTTTAGGCTCTTGTGGAACAGCGCCTATGATGCAAGTAAATGATGATTATTATGAAAATTTAACTCCAGATTCGGCAATGAATATCTTGCGAGGATTGAAATAATGGAAACCAAACTCTTAACAGAACATTACGACAAAGAAGAGTTTCGCACTTTAGCTGGGTATCGTAAATTAGGAGGCTATCAGTCTCTAACAAAAGCTTTAAAGATGCAGCCTCAAGCTATTATTGATGAGGTGAAAGCTTCTGGACTTCGAGGCCGTGGTGGAGCTGGTTTTCCAACAGGTGTTAAGTGGGGATTTTTGCCTAAAAATAATGAACCTCGTTACTTACTTTGCAATGCCGACGAAGGAGAGCCTGGAACCTTTAAGGATCGCTTAATGATGGAGCGCGCTCCACATCAACTTATTGAAGGTATGATTATTTCTGGTTTTGCGATTGGGTCAAAAAAATCTTATATCTATATTCGTGGTGAGTATGTTTATGCGGCACAAATTATAGAAAAAGCAATTCGCGAAGCTTATGATGCAGGATTATTAGGTAAAAATATTTTGGGCAGTGGTTTTGATCATGACTTAGATGTTTATTCAGGAGCAGGTGCTTACATCTGTGGTGAAGAAACAGGAATGATCTCTTCTCTTGAAGGACTTAAAGGACAGCCTAAACTAAAACCACCATTTCCTGCCATTCAAGGTTATTTGCGCAAACCAACTATTGTTAACAATGTAGAAACTTTAGCAGCAGTTGTGCCTATTATCAGAGATGGTGCGCAAGCATACAAAAAATTTGGCACTGAAAAATCACCTGGCACTAAGCTTTTTTCTATTAGCGGAAATGTTTTAACTCCAGGGAATTATGAAGTTACTTTAGGTTATCCGCTTAGCGATCTAGTTTATAAAGAAGCTGGTGGAATGAAACCTGGACGACGTTTAAAGGCAGTTATCCCAGGAGGATCTTCAGCTCCTGTGCTCACTGCTGCGGAAGTCGAAAAGGCTACTTTAGATTATGAGTGCCTAGCACAAATGGGCACTATGCTTGGTTCCGGTGCTGTAATTGTTATTGATGATTCGCAATGTATGGTTGACGTCTTAGGAGTGATTACGCATTTTTATCATCATGAATCTTGTGGGCAGTGCACACCTTGTCGTGAAGGTACGGGCTGGCTCGATAAAGTAGTTCACAGTATTTTATCTGGCCGTGGGCGACTTCAAGATATCGATCTTTTAGAGAAAATTGCAGATAATATGAAAGGGCGAACAATTTGCGCCCTGTCAGATGCTGCTGCATTACCAGTTTTAAGTTTTGTACAAAAATTTCGTGATGAATTTGAATTTTACGTTCGAGAGGGCCGCTCAAAAGTTAGAGGGACGACATATGCTGAAATGCACCATTAATGGTCAACAATTAGAAGTTAAAGAAGGCACAACGATCATACAAGCTATGGTTGAAAATGGTCAGCGCATTGCTCATTACTGCTGGCATCCAGGTTTGAGTGTCGCTGGGGTTTGTCGTTTATGTATGGTTGAGATTGAAGGAAATCCTCGTTTGCAAATTGCCTGTAACACAGCAGTAACAGAGGGCATGGTTGTTACGAATCAAAGCCAAAAGGTTAAAGATGCAGCAAAATGGGGTCTTGATTTTCATTTAATTAATCATCCTCTAGATTGTCCAATTTGTGATCAAGCCGGAGAGTGTGGTTTGCAAGATCAGTACATGGAGTTTGGTAAATACGATCCAGAAATGGCTGAGCATAAGGTTAAAAAACACAAAGTGGTGGATCTGGGACCTACTGTTGTGCTTGATTCTGAACGATGTATTTTATGTTCAAGGTGTGTGCGCTTTACTGATGAAGTGAGCAAGACCAATGAGTTAGGTATATTCAATCGAGGCGATCGAAGTGAAATTGGAACTTTTGAGAACCGCCCTTTAGATAATAAATATTCACTTAACACGGTTGATATATGTCCAGTAGGAGCGTTGACTTCAAAAGACTTTCGTTTTCGCCAAAGGGTTTGGTATCTAAAAGATGCGCAAACGGTGTGTAATGGTTGTTCAACAGGATGTAATGTAAAAATCTACTTTAACAAAGAGGGTTTATTTAGAGTTAAACCTGTTTTCAATAAAGAAGTAAATGGTCACTGGATGTGTGATGAGGGGCGCGATACATATAAATTTGTAAATCGAGAAGCTCGTTTAATAAAGGCAAAAAAGAAACTAGCTGGTGGAGAGTGGATAGAGATGCTTCCTGGAGCTCTTGCTAAAGAGGCTTCTAGTTTAGTTAAATCTTCTGGAGCTCACACGGCTTTAGTTTTAACAGCTCAATATACAGTAGAAGAGTATGACTTTATTCTTGATAGTTTTGCAAATAAACTAGGTAGTAAAAATATATTCTACTGGCAAAATAATCCACAGAGCTTTTCTGATTTTGATGGACTGCTTTTAAGAGGAGATAAAAATCCAAATACAGCAGGCTTAAAAAAAGCCCTAGAAAAACATCAGGTTAAAACGCAGTGGAGTGATCTGCTTTCAGGTATAAAAAATGGTCAAATCAAAACAGTTATTGTTGCAGGTCCTGAGAACCAAGTGGTTTATCCTGATATGAAAGAGCGAATCGCGGAGCTTTCAAAAGCAACAGAGCTTATCTGGCTTACTTCATGTAAGAATGATGATTTAGACAAGCTCTCAACCACCACATATTTAATCCCTATGAAATCTTTTGTTGAAAAAGAGGGGACTTTTATTAATCAAGCGGGACTTGAACAAAAATTTAAACGCGTTACTACTGTAGTTTCAGAGGCTCTTACTTTAATCGAAGCAGCTCAGCTGCTTCTTGGACAAGAGATTAGAATTCGCTCTCAAGGCGAGG
>CAYMKD010000196.1:0-5452 GCA_964390435.1 uncultured Pseudobdellovibrionaceae bacterium
CATTGTCACGCATTGACTCTAGTTTGAAGAATGTTGAAGAAATCACAGGAAAAATTAACCGAGGTGAAGGCACCATCGGAAGATTGGTTAATGACGAGAGCACAGTTGAGGAGCTCAATAGTGCTATTGAAGGGGTGAGTGGCTTACTTGAAACTGCTAATAAAACTCAAACGGGCGTCGACTTTCACTCAGAGTACCTTGGAAGTTTAGGAGTTGCTAAGTCATATATTGGGCTTAAAATTCAACCAGGTTTAGATCGTTATTATTTATTGCAAATTGTAGACGACCCGGCAGGTGTTGTGAAAACCACAGATACAACTTTAACTACGGATGGACAAAAATCTGAAATTACAGAAGTGAAAACTTATAAAAGCCAAGTTAAGTTTACGGCGCTTTTTGCAAAGAATTTTTATAACTTCACTATTCGTGGCGGCTTAATGGAAAATGCCGGTGGTGTGGGTTTTGACTATAGTGTTCTTAATAAAAAACTAAAGTTTTCAATCGACGCATTTGAGTTTAGTAAACTTAATTTAAGAGCCATCGCGCAATATAATGTATATCGAGGTATTTATATGAATGCGGGTCTTAATGATATTTTAGATAAAAGTGATAGTTTTTCTAGTTTTGTAGGTGCAGGTATTCTTATTACAAATGATGATTTAAAAATGCTTGTTTCTTCGGGGTTGCCGTTCTGATGTTTAAAAATGCTTTAATCAGTGTATCTGATAAAAATGGTCTAATTGATTTTTTAAAACCTTTGGTCGAAAAAGGATTGCGTCTTGTTTCGACTGGCGGAACAGCAAAACATTTAAGAGACCACGGTTTTAGAGTAATAGATGTATCTGAACAAACAGGCTTTCCAGAGGTGATGGATGGGAGAGTAAAAACTCTACATCCAAATATCCATATGCCTATCTTAGCTCGTATGAACGGTGGGGAGGATGAAAAGCTATTAGCGAGTCATGGTTTAGAACCATTTGATTTAATCATAGTGAATTTATATCCCTTTGCTGAAGCAAAAAAGCGTGGTCTTAAAGGTGATGAGCTTATAGAATTTATAGATATTGGTGGTCCCTCGCTACTAAGGGCCGCTGCAAAAAACTTTTCAAGGCAAACAGTTATTACAGATCCAAATGATTATAAGTGGATTAAAGAAAAAAATTATCAAATAGAATTAAAAGATCGAAAGCACTTATCTGCAAAAGTTTTTGCTCATACATCAGCTTATGATGCACTCATTGCACAAACATTAAGTGCTTCAGATGACTCGGAAGCTTGGCCAGAACTATGGACTGTTGCTGGACAAAAGCACCTTGAGCTTCGTTATGGAGAAAATCCTCAACAGAGTGCTGCTTGGTACCGTTTCTCTGAAAATTTATCGGGCTTACATCAAGCGGAAATTTTACAAGGCAAACCACTCTCTTTTAATAATCTACTAGATTTAGAGGCTGCTAGCTTATTAGTGCGCGAGCTTGAAGGAGCTGGAGTAGTTGCGGTAAAGCATAATAACCCATGTGGAGTTGCCATAGCTAAAGACTTGGCGACAGCTTGTGAAAAGGCCATAGCAGCAGATCCTGTGAGTGTATTTGGTGGAATTCTGGCTTTTAATAAAAAATTAAATTTGGAAACTGTTAAAAAACTAAGTGATCTTTTTTTAGAATGTTTAGTTGCTCCGGAGATTGATGAAGAAGCCAAAGTTTGGCTAAGCAAAAAAAAGAATCTTAGAGTTTTAATATGGCCTGGTTTAAAAGATAAAGGTCAGGCTTTCGACATAAAAACAATTAATGGTGGCTTTTTAATACAAAAATCAGATTCTACAGGAACTTGGCAAGAAAGCTGGAAGATATTTGGAGAAGCTCCAAATGAGAACATTAAAAAAGACCTCTTATTTTCTTGGCATGTTGTAGCTTCTCTTAAAAGCAATGCAATAGCGATTATTTCTGAACAACAAACAGTTGGTGTTGGTATGGGACAAGTTAATCGTGTTGATGCGGTTAAGCAGGCTATTGAAAGAATGAAACACCATCATCCAAATGCGAAAAACCTAATTTTAGCAAGTGATGCTTTTTTTCCTTTTAAAGATTCAATCGAGGTTGCGGCTCAGGCTGGAGTTAAATGGATTATTCAGCCTGGGGGATCTATCAAAGATGAGGAAGTTTTAAACGAAGCTAAGAAACAAGGCATTAGTATGATTATGACAGGCGAAAGGCACTTTCGCCATTAGATGATTAAAGTTGAGGGCTTGAATGTTAAATACAACATCAAACAAAATTTGGCTGGTCAAATCAGCCACAAGGATTTTGGGCCCCTATTCTACTGAAGAAATTATTCATGAACTTGAAACTCAACATATTTCTATTATTGATGAGATATGCACTCCTCAGGGACGTTGGTGTTATCTTAGAGAAGTCAGAGAGTTTTATGACGTTATAAAACGACTTAGAGAGCGTCAATCCTTTGCAAGAGAGGACACTCAAACTTCGACACTTACTTCGCAAACCATTACACAAACAGAACCAATTTCTCATAATCAGGATGACACTCCAACACCTCCTTTAGCAGATATGCTGGGCTCTCCAACTGGCTTAAAAGATGTTAGCACTACAGATATTAGTTCTCAGGCGTATAAGAACAATAAGGTTAAAAAATTTTCAGTCCATGACGAAAAAAAAATCAAAGCAGAAGTTAAAACTAAATTGGGCTTTGCTTGGATTTTTATTATTTTAATATTTACCTCTGGCCTTTTATATATTTATTGGAAAAAACATAACCCCCCAGTGGTTAAAGTTAGTGAAATTGATGTTTTGCTGCCAGCGGCTCAAGCTGCAAAGCAAGTAGGGCTGTACACAAAGGCTTTAGATCTTTATAAAAAAGCCTACAGTTTGACTCCTGAAAATGTTGATGTTTTTTTACCGATGAGCAATTTAATGATATATCTTGAAAAACAAACTATTACGACAAGACGTTTACTCGAAGAGTCTTTACGAAAGTCTCAGGCTCTCCCATTTTCTGCTGAGATCTATAATTTAATTGGTTTGAGCTATCTAGTGGATGGAGATTATACAGCAGCAGATTTGCAACTGCAGAAATCATTAAGCACGCGCGCACAATATATACCTGCAATTATGAATAGAGCTTTGGTATTTAATCAAAAAAACAATTTTCAAGAGGCTTTAGAGTTGTTTTCAAAAGCAGAAGAATCTGGCGTGGATGATGGCTTAAGCATATTAGGACAGGCTATTGTTGTGCTAAATCTTTCAAAGGCAGATCCAAATTGGCAATTAATAGAGCAAGCCAGCAGGTCTCTTGATTTGTACATAGACAAACATAGCGATTATAAACAAGAAGCCTTATTGTTAAAGCTGGCTTTAGAAACTAGGTTTAAAGAGTCTAAAAATATCCAACCTCTATTGTTAAAGCTTATGGAACAAGATCCGGACTCAACTGAAAATCATGTACATGATATTAGTATGGATCGAAAAATTTTATCTTGGTCATCTTTGCTTAATTTTTGTCATGATATTTACGAGCGTATCGAAGCCTCAGCATTTAAAGAAATGTTTATGGGGTATTGTTTAGTTAAATCAGGTAGAGAAACCGAGGCCAGGCCCTATATAAATGAAGCAATAGGGCAAGCTCCGAAAGATACTCAATTAAAGCTTATACATGCATATATTTTAAGAATACTTGGCAAAGAGCAAGAAGCCAGGGCTAGTCTTAAACTAGCTCTTAAAAATGAAAATTTAATGAGTGCACTGTTATTAAAAGCTAATTTTTGTGAAATAGATAACAACCTAGATTGCGCCAGTGAATCATGGCAGACTGTACTCAAAGAAAATCCAAATTCAATTGCGGCTATTTCAGGTACTGCTTGGCTTAAATGGCGACGAGGTGAATTGGAGTTAGCTAGGGAGTGGATGCAAAAAGGCCTGGCACTCACTACTAATTATCAACCACTTTTGGAATTACGTGATCAACTTAGTAAGATTAAAGGGAGACAGTAGTGAGAAGGTATATAGTCTTTATACTCCTTATTTCTTTAATTTCTTGTTCAAAGCACGATCCACACGAAAGTGATTTTAATATAGAAAAAATAGACTCTACTTCTGAAGAAATTTATATTCCAATTTCTCTATGGGATGAAGTTGAGAAAGTAGGGCATGCTCAAAAAAGTAGTGAGGCAGTGGGGATAGCTTTAAAAAAATATATCAATATTGATGTTACATTAGAGAGTAAAAATCCAGGAATTGTAAAACGTGAAAAAGTATTGATTCAATTTCCTCGTGGCGGCGGAGTTTTAGACTTAGGCCGTTACCTTTCTGACAAAAATGGCAGTTTCTATATGAATTTTAAACCAGATTTGCCTGAAGAGGTGAAAGATTTTAATGTTTTTTTTGTAAGTCATGGTCGTAAGAGACGCATTGAAGGGCATGAAATTTGGGGACTTGGTTGCAGATCTTATGCAAATTTAAGTAAATTTTGGTCTGGCCTTGACTCTCATGGTGTAAAACTCAATACAACTATGGTAAGGCATGTGAGTGTTGGTGCGGGATCTTATATATTTGCAAGCCAAACTCCACATAATGAGCTTTTATTAGCACAAGTGACAGTTGAGGATTCTCGTTATCCTCAGTACCACTGTTCTAGGGGAAAGGAGACCAATCATGACGAAGCAGTACATTAGTGATCTTCAAGATAAAGAAAATGTAGAATCTCCATTTCTAGTGCGCGAAAAAGGAGTTTTAGTTGGTAAAAATAGTCGGCCCTACCTTGTGTTATCTTTAACTGATAAAACAGGTAGTATAGATGCAAGGCTTTGGGACCGAGTTGAAGAGGTTTCTAACTCTTTTGAAATTGGCCAAGTTATTTTAGTTAAAGGGCAGATTCAAATATTTCAAGGACGTAAACAGTTAATTATTCATAAATTAAATTTAGTTGAAGAGGCTTTGGACTTAAATGAGTTTTTGCCACAAACAACTAAAAATCCATTGGATATGTATGCAGAGTTAATGTCTTTAGTACAAAAAATGAAGAATCAATCTTTACGTCAACTTGTCATCGATAGTTTAGAAGATCCAGAAATCAAAGAAAAAATTCTTTCAGCTCCAGCAGCCAGATCGATTCATCATGCCTGGAGAGGTGGACTGCTTGAGCACATTTTATCGATAAGTCACATAATGAACTTTATGGCTTCACACTATCCATTTTTAAATGGTGATCTACTGCTTTTTGGGGCAATATTTCATGATATTGGCAAAGTCTGGGAGCTGAGTATTGAGCAAGGAATTCATTATACTGATAAGGGGCGCCTTTTAGGTCATATGTTGATGGCCTGTGAGCTTGTCGAGAAAAAATCATCTCGAATCATGGGCTTTCCTGAAGAGTTAAAAGATGTATGTAAACATATTATTTTAAGTCATCATGGAAAACTTGAATATGGTTCTCCTAAGAC
>CAYMKD010000197.1:0-4750 GCA_964390435.1 uncultured Pseudobdellovibrionaceae bacterium
ATTTTTTAAATTTTTTAAAACTGCCACGGCTTGTTCGCAAAGCTTACTTGCACAAGATGATTTGCAATGAAGATCTTATGAAGAAAACAATTGGAACTTTTAGCTTTACCAACTTAAGTCTTTGGGGCTTTGAATCAGCATCTCTGTGCGTACCAAGATTGCTCGTTGGTGTTGGCTTGCATGAAAATGACTATATAAAAATGGGTTACTCATTTAATCATGTCGTAACTGATGGAGCTCAACTTGGCGAGTTTCACAGAGAACTTGCAAAAAGAATTGTTCGTTGTGATTTTAAGTAAATTCAAAAGGAGGATCTATGAAAGCAGTTTTAACTCTACTTATAACTTGCCTAACAATTAATACCGCAAATGCCAATCTTGATACAAATGTCATAAAGCTTCGTGAATTGAAAAATAGCCTAAGTAGTATAGATTTTCAAAGATTGAAAGCTGGTGTCACCTTAACTTTCACTGAAGAAAAAACTAAGGGCAACTTTGAGGTATATGCATTTAAAACTATTCCCGCTACTGCAGAAGAGGTTACAGCGGTTTTTACAGATTATGAACTACAAAAAAATTATCTCCCCAAAATGGAGGTCTCACAAATTGTAGATTCGCATGATAGTTTATCAGACATTGTGAATTATAGTTTGTTAATAAGTCAGCAAATGAATATTCACGAGAACTATCAACTTCTCTGTGAAATTAAACCTCAATCTGCTGGATATCGTCTCGATCGCACCTTAACTTTAGAGGGAGAAAGACTAAAGACATTTAACAGCACTGTTATTGTGGATGATTTTAATTCATCCACTGCTATCGTTGGCTATTATAGCTACTCCGTTTTAAGCTTTCCTTTAACTGAAGAGCAAAATAAAAATAATGTTATTGAAATTTTAAAATCACTTACTGAACAAGTAAAAAGCGAGAAATCTTCTGATTTAAGTTTGCTCAGCCAACAAGTTGACAAACTTAAAATGCGTTTCACAAATTAATATAGCGGGAGATATTATAGTGACTAATCATGCTTATTGGCTTGAGCAAACAGTTTTAATAACGGGTAGCAGTCGTGGAATTGGCCGAGCCTTAGCTATGCACTTTAGTCTTCTCGGATGCAAAGTAGCCATAAACTATAGCTCAAATGAAGAAAAAGCCAAAGAGACTCTTGCACTATGCAATTCTAAGCAAACACGAATATACAAAGCCGACGTAGGAAACGAAAATGATGTTAATAAAATGATTGAGGCTATTGAAAGTGAGTTGGGAGAAATTACTATTCTCATTAATAATGCCGGAGTTACCAAAGATGGCCTTATGATGGCAATGTCAACTGAAGACTGGCGTGCTGTGATGAACACTCACTTAGATGGTGCTTTTTTCTGCTCACGAGCTGTTATGCGAAATATGGTCCGCAAACGTTATGGTCGCATCATTAATATCACTTCCGTCTCAGGTATAAAAGGCACTGCCGGACAAGTAAATTACAGTGCTGCCAAAGCCGGGCTTATTGGTTTCACTAAGGCACTAGCTCGAGAGATGGGAAAAAAGAAAATTACGACCAATGCGATAGCTCTTGGCCTTATTGAAACAGATATGACTTCTACTTTAGATGAATCCGTACTTGATCAATATAAACAGATGACTTCGCTTAAACGATTTGGAACTCCAGATGAAGTTTGTAAGCTAGCTGAATATTTAGCAAGCTCTGGCTCAAGTTATATGACAGGCCAAGTGCTCACTCTTGATGGAGGAATCCTTTGAGTTATTCTGCAGAAACTATTTTAAAGGCATTGCCCCACCGTTATCCTTTTATCATGGTTGATCGCATAGTATCTCATGAACATAGAAAATCAGCTGTTTGTCAAAAAAACGTCACCTTTGGCGAAGAAGTATTAGTTGGACACTTTCCTGGACAACCCATTTATCCTGGCGTGCTTATGATTGAAATGGGACTACAGACAACTCAAATTATGATGTCGGATCTAAATGAAATTGTAGGCTCTACAGCCACTCAAACAGCCAAAAAAGGACTCCTCTTAGGAGTTGATAAGTTTCGTTTTAGCCAAATGATCACTCCGGGAGACACACTCACAATTCACTCCTCATTAGAATCTGAGATGCTAGGACTCATGAAGGTTAAAATTACCATCACTTGTGATGGGAATGAGATAGCTAAAGGAACAGTCACCGTAGGAGAAAAGCCCGGTGCTTGATAAAATTGATCACCGATACCCTTTGCTTCTTGTAGATCGTATTATCGAAGAAAAACCCGGTGAGTTCGTAAAAGCTTATAAAAATATAAGCTTCAATGAGAAAATATTTAATGGACACTTTCCTAATCAGCCCATTTATCCTGCAATTTATATTGTCGAAGGACTATGTCAATGCGCTCAGATTGTTCTCGGAAGTCAAGTAGCCGTAACTGCAAAACTTGAAAGCTTTAAATTCACTCAACAGGTTCTCCCGGGTGATAGACTTCAATATGAAGTAAATCAAAAAGCCATGATGGGAGATTTTCAAATTGCCGAGGCTAAGGCCATCGTAAATTCTAAGGTGGTTGCTAAAGGGGAAATTATTGGCTGCCAAATAACCAGAACGGGTCTGTAACTTTTACCTATAAAGCCATTGAATGTTGTTAAGAACCTTAAAATTTGATTAGCTACACCAATTCAAACGAGGGGGAAAAATGACTACAACCACACAAGTTAAAGAACTACTCATCAATACTTTTGAGCTTGATATGACTTCCGCAGATATTAGTGATGATATGGCAATTATTGGCGATGGCCTTGATCTAGATAGCGTCGATATGCTTGAAATTGTCTCTCAGGTTGAGAAAAAGCTTGGCGTTAAAATTCGCAATGAAGCCATTAAAAAAGAAAACTTCTCTAGCATTTTAAATCTTACAAAATTTATTAACGCTTGTAGCGAAAGCACAAATAAGACAACTCCTGTAAGTGAGCTTGTTTCTGCAATATAACTAAAGAATATTAGCTGCAAGCTCCGCAAGTTCGGAGCGCTCACCTTTTGTTAAAGTCACATGGGCTGAAATTGGGTGCCCCTTAAAGCGCTCAACAGCATAAGTAAGCCCACTATTTGCTGAATCCACATAAGGATTATCAATTTGGTAGACATCCCCAGTTAAAACAACTTTTGTACCACCACCCGCACGAGTCACAATGGTTTTAATCTCATGTGGAGTTAAATTCTGCGCCTCATCGACAATCAAATATTGTTTAGGAATACTACGACCGCGAATATACGTTAGTGGCTCAATATTAAGCATTCCTTGATTAATTAATTCTTGAGCGCGACCAGCCGCCTTTTTATCTGCGCCCATTAAAAACTCTACGTTGTCAAAAATAGGCTGCATCCAAGGATTTAATTTTTGTTCAATGTCGCCCGGTAAATAACCAATATCGCGTCCCATAGGAAAAATCGGTCGACTGACTAGAAGTCTTTGAAAAACTCCAGCATCTAAAGTTTTATGTAAACCCGCTGCTATAGCCAAAAGTGTTTTACCCGTACCTGCTTTTCCGACAAGAGAGCAAAATAAAACTTCATCATTTAATAATGCATCTAAAGCAAAACTTTGCTCAATATTACGAGCATGAATGCCCCAAATACTTTCAGTCACATTGATTAATGGAACAATGGCTTTCTCAACAACACTATATCTACCAACTGCACTATGACTAGCGTTGTTTCGATCTTTCATAATCAAATACTGATTACCCAATAATTTGATGTTTTCAGGAGGAATCATTTTCTTTTCGGTATAAAATCTATCGATTTCTTCTGGGGTAACTTCGATTTCTAAATAACCTTCATAAAGATCATCTGTAGATGCATTGTCTGGCTCATAATCCTTAGCAAATATGCCAAAGACATCGGCTTTAATACGTAGATTAATGTCTTTAGTTATTAATTCAACCTGCATACGTGGATTTTGTTTTTGCAATGCCATGGCTGTCGCCAAGATTCGATTATCTGCTTTAGCAATATCTAGCTCCGTCGGCAAACCAGCAAAAGCTAAATCCGTACTGACAATAACCATGGTTTCGCTATTTTCCAACTGCACACCAATTGCAAGAGAGCCTTTTTCTCTAAGCATATCAATAAAGCGACTGAACTGTCTGGCATTACGACCATTTTCGCCCGCATCTCTTTTAAAACGATCCACTTCTTCAATTACAGATATCGGAATGTGCACATCAGCTTCTTTGAACTTACATATCGCAAGAGCATCAAACAAAATCACATTTGTATCGATAACTATTTTACGACGCTTAGGTTTAGACAAAGCATCCTCCCCGGATAAAGTCACAGATCCAAATATTTTTGGACCCAGTCTTAATCACACAATAAGGATTGAGTCTTGTCTATGCAAAAGTAAGAACTAACGACCGAGATTCGAAACCATCACGTCACCATGGTCGCTTTTAAGACTGGCACTGATGTTCTCAATAAATTTTATAAAATGATGGAGCGCAACATCATTCACAGTTCCAACCATGAAATTAGCTCCATGACGAATAACTCCCTCTTCTTCAATATGACGAATATTTTTAACATTCGCTAAGAAGGTAAAATAAGTTGTTCTATTAAGATAAATTCTCAGAGAGATTTCTTCATTTTTTTTAAAAGCCCCAGCTTCAAAATCCATATCAAAAGCTAAACCATCTTCTGACAAATCATAAAGAGCCACTTTTTGTAGCCCCTTTTGCGGCACAACCACAAATGCACCAATA
>CAYMKD010000197.1:4760-5428 GCA_964390435.1 uncultured Pseudobdellovibrionaceae bacterium
TTCTCTTAACTTTGCGACGCTCGGCCAAAATGACTTCAGTCCGTCTTTTACTCATATCAAGCACAGGAGCTGTAGGAGTTGAACCAGGTAAAGTTGAAGGATTTTGCACCTTTAAACGCGAACGAATGTCAATAACATTGCCCATAGATCCCCCCTTGAGCGTATATGACCTATCGGCTGAATTTGTTATCAACTTAATTCACTTTTCTTGTAGAAAGGGGCTAGTTTGTTCTATATTGATACGTAAAATGCGGATTCTACAGGCCATTTTACTTAGTCTTGCTGTTCACTTTTTGCTTCTTTTGGGGCTGAATTTTATTACTATACCCCCCCAACAAAAGTCAGAACCTCTTGCTATTGAGCTTATTTCAGTGCCTCAAAATGAGGCAAAACAAGTTGTCCGAAAAGTTGATATTTTACCTTCGCAAAAATCTGAAATTAAAGACGATCCAGCAAAACTCTGGTCAGCTCAAGAGCAAAGAGTTAAAGAAGAAAGTAAAGCAGCTAATACCGGACTTACAAAAAATCGTAAACCAAAACAGAAGTCTCAAAAAACAGCTTCATCACAACAAACAAAAAAATCTGAAGAGGCCGACTCTCTAAAAAACTTTGCCCCTAAGTTTGATTTTCGCGCAGCTATTGAAGACCTCAAAGACGAAGGCTTTTCT
>CAYMKD010000198.1:0-5425 GCA_964390435.1 uncultured Pseudobdellovibrionaceae bacterium
AACGATATAAAATTCCTTTTGGAGGATGATAATAATTTAAACAAGCAAACTGCCAATTACCTAACCAATAGACCGGTCGCAAAAGTTGTCGCTGCATTTGGCCCGCAGCTGGGGGATTATTTTTTGAAAAGCGCTGCTCCCAAATCGGATTTAACTCTTTAAACCAAGAAAGCAATTGAGACTCCTCACTGCTATCCAAGAATTCAGGTTTATAAAATAATCCATAACGATGAGTCGGCTTAAAACGCATTCCCTCACATAACAGAATAATGACCATGCGCGCAAGCAAAGAGCTTTTACTTTGTTTACTTTAGATTGAGCTTTTCATCTCCTTGGGATAGTTCTTTAGATTATGCAAAAAATTCTTAGATTCTTAAAAGGTGGACTTCGCAATGTCCTTATTTTTATCGCCGTTCTCTCAATAGGATGGGTTTTTGTAACCTACTACAGCTATATTTTTGCTGATAATGTTCACGGCATAATTATTGGTAATGAACGAGTTACTGAAGCCTCTGCCATCGTTGTTGGTGGAGATAAAATAGGGGCACAAAAGGGGCTTGGCGCTTCTGCTGAAATGCCAGCCAATACGATGTTTTCTTTTGCAATCGCCATAAAAAATGAAAAAGGCGAAATTTTTACGGCCAGTAGTATCGATAGACAATGGGCTGTTGCAATTAAAGGTATGTGCGCTGAAGCTAAATTCTTTCCATACCCACCGTGGAATTTCGAAAAAGCTGGAACCTACTATGGTGCACGATTAACAAAACTTTATGAATGCCCTGCAAACCTAAAAGAAAAACCTCAAGAGTAATACCTCTCCAGAACTTACAACTATTACTTTAAATGCTCTTTAAAAAACTTTAAGGTATGACCCAGTTCAAGTATTTGATTTGAGGTTTTAGCAGAGCCATGCCCCTCATCAGCAAATAGTATCAAACCCGCAGCGATATTCTTTTTATCCAATTCCTTTTTGAACTGTAAGGCCTCTCCAACTGGAACTCGAGGGTCATTAACACCTTGAGTGATCAATAAGGGAGCTTGCAACTCATTAATATATGTCATGGGGGAGAGTTCAATAAGAGCTTTACGATCTTTTTCTGGATCACCATACTCTGGTGTGCGCAAAGATCTTCTGTAAGGAGCCGTATTCTCTAAAAAAGTTACTAAATTACTCATTCCCACTGAAGCTACACCAACACTGTAAGTTCCAGCAAACTTAGTCATAGCATAAAGTGTACTATAGCCACCGTAACTACCACCCATCACTCCAATTTCTGGTGACTTACCATTAATCTGCCAATGTGTTTTTATATATCGTGCTACATCTTGAATATCAGTAATGACATTAAGTCGTTTTGGACCATTATCTGAATCAAGCCACTTTTTACCAAAGCCATCAGAACCCCTAACATTAGGCTCAACAAAGGTAAAACCCGCGTCTAATACAAGCTGTGCGAATATTTTAAATCCAGGTCGGCTCTGACTTTCAGGCCCTCCATGAAAGTGCACAATGACAGGACAAAGCACTTTTTCACATTTCTTAGAGCGATAAACAAACATCGGTATTTTCACATTATCACGACTAACAGCATACTCTAATTTTGCGCCAACAAACTTAGAAGTATTAACTCGACTATTTTTGGGCATAGTCCATTTTTTTACTTGAGCATTTTTATTCGATGGCTGCCAGTCCCATACAAATTGTTCAGATGGCGAAGTTGCTGTCTCTGCATTAAGTACAACATACCTGCCATCACGAGTAATTTGACTTATTCGAATATGATCTTTTTTGTAGAGAGATGGCAAAAAAGGAATTGGTTTATAAGCGATTGCATCTAGAACTTCAGGTTGAATATATCCTTGCTCTTGCCATAAGAGATAAATTCTCTTTCTCTGATGATCAATACTAAAACCAGCAAGCTCTTTATTAACTTCCCCAGTTATTGGTGTAAATTTTTTGTTTTCAAATTTATACAATCTGTAAAAGTCTGAAAACTTATTAGTTGAAATTAAAAAGCCTCCTGAATTATTGAGGTATTTAACGTCGAAAGATTCTTTTTCGCCTTGCCCAACAATGGGTTTTGATTTTTTTGTTTTTAAATCTAGCTCCCAATACTCGGTTGCTGTATTGGTAATGTATTTAGCTAATAAAACCTTATCATCAATAAAGTCTGCAACATCCCAAACTCCAGGATCATCAAAAATAAGAGAACGCTCTCCAGTTTTAAAATTATATTGATATAGAGCATAGGAGTCTTCTTTTATATCATTGGCAAAATAAAATAGTGATGCCGAGTCATCAGGAATAAATCCAAAATGAGCTTGTACTTTTTTTTGATGAAATATTTTATTTACTTCTCCACCTTTAGTGCTTTGCCAATAAAGTCCTGGGTTTTCTTCACCATTTTTATCTAGCGAAACAACAATAAATTCTTGATTAGGAGCAATAGACTGCAAAACAGTTCGCTCGTTACCAGTAGTTAATTGCTTGGCCTTCCCGCTTGGGGAGCTTTGCTTCCAAACTTGATTGATTCCTGATTTATTCCAATTATAAAAAAGGGTTTTTCCGTCTAAAGTTACTTGTGCTCCTGCTGGAGGTCTTATGTTTAAATAAGATTCAATCTTTTTAGCAAACTTAGAGTCAAGAGGTGGAGCTTGATATTTTTTAATTTCCTCACTACTCACACTCTCTTGACCTAAACCTTTATAACTAGAATCAGAGCCTTTTTGCTTTGAGGTACAACTAATTAAAAAAAATGCTAACAATACAAATCTTAAATTTTTTGACATCTAAACTTCTCCTTCAGCAAATTCATCTAGTTCTGGAACTCGTTGAAAGGCAATGCGGCTCGCACCAGCTCCTTTAACTTCATGTAAAGTTCCAACGTAAACAGTATCACGACCAAAACGCTCATTTAACTCATCCATTACTAAGGATACCTTTTCTCGACGATGGTCCTCAAAAAATGAAAATTGATGCTCTGATTCATGAACTAATTCCGAGAGAACAACAGAGACCCGCATGGGTCTTAATTTTTGCGGCACCGCTTGCCACATTCTTCGAAGCTCAAACATCAAGCTAAATGTATCACGAGTTTCAGTGAATCTTACTGAGTCATCAAAGTAGCGCCTCTCTGGACCTTGAAACTTAATACTCAAGCTTAAACGTCTTGCATAATAAGATTGTTTTCTTAAACGCACGCATGCTTTATTTAAAAGTCGACAAGCCACACTCAAAGCGTCATAAAAGTTTCTAAGCTTTGGCTCAAGTACATGTTGATGGCTCATGCTTTTAGTGGAGTTAACTGGCAACTCAAAATCTTCACCACGAAGCCAAGACCACATTCTGTCGCCCCAAACTCCACCCCAAACATGTGCAGCTTGCTCACAGTCTAAAAGACATAATTCTTTAACAGATCGAATTCCCTTTTCTAAAAGCCGTCGATGCATATTAGTCCCAACACCTGGGATATCTTGCAGCTTTAAACTAAATAATTTCTCTGGCAGTTCATTTTGAGTAATATAGGTAATGCCGTTAGGCTTACGCATATCCGCTGCAATTTTTGCTAAGAATCGATTGGGTGCTAATCCAATAGAAGAAGTTAAACACTCCCCCACGCGACTTTGAATAACATCTTTAATTTTTAAACTTAAATCTATAGCTCGCTCTAGATCTTGTTGAGAACCACTTAACTGAATAGCAATTTCATCAACTGAGCAGATTTTTTCGATAGGAGCACAAGATTCAACCGCCTCTAATATTTTATGATGATACTCAATGTAGCGTTTATGATGTCCTGTTGTGAAAATCAGACCAGGACACATTTTTTTTGCTTCGCCTACAAGAACTCCCGTTTTAACTCCAAAGGCCTTTGCTTCATAACTGGCCGCAATACAACATGTGGTATCTGTTAACATTGGGACAACTGCAAGAGGTCGCTTTCTATACTCTGGATTATCCTGCTGCTCACAGGAGGCAAAAAAACTATTTAAGTCTAAATAAAGCCATTGAACGGAATCTTTGCTTTCTGATTTTGAAACTTTAGAAGAAGAGGTTTTTTGAGGTGGTTTAAACACTAAGACTTCATAACATGTCTTTTATTTAAAGCCAAAGCCAGGCTTAGGTCTTAAATGACGCGCAAAACTTGCAGCTAATAAACGATTCAAGCACCATTAAATGCAAGCTTTATAAACAAAATTATGGCTCAATTTGTCAAAAGCTTTTATTTAAATAAAAGGAGTTTTTAAATGCATCTTAGACGCTTAATAACCATCCCAATACTTGTTTTATTGGCCTCTTCAACTTCCTTTTCAAAGGGTGGTGGACACTCTCTTGGCGCTGGAATTATTTTCGCCTCACCAGATCAAGAAGATATTAATAATTTAATTGAGCGAGCCAATGCACGAGTTGGTGGAATTTCAACAAAACAACTTACTTCAGCTTATGAGTTTTTTGCTTTTTGGATGTACCGTTTTAATGGCACAATGTACGCCATTCAATTTCGCCCATCTTACTTTATACAGTCACAGAGTGGATCAGGCACCGGTGGCACATATGCTTACAACCTTAGTGGCTTTACCGTATTCCCAATTTTTAGACTCTATGCTCTTGAAAATAGTTTTATGAAATTCTTTTTACAATCAGGTATTGGTTATGGTCGAATCAATGGTAAAATAGAAGAAGCTGGCGCTACAGTTGAATTTGCTGGTGGCAATTTTGGTATGATGGGTGGAGCAGGAGCTGAATTTTGTTTTGTTCCAAGTCATTGTATTGTTGTTGAAGGCAATTTACGATACTTACCCATTGATAGAAATATCACAACTTCAAGTACTGGAACATTTGCTTCAGATAGTATAAGCCAAAATACAGTGGACCATGAGCTTGAGTACAACAACCAAGATTTAAGAACTACCCTGGGTGGCTTTCAAGCTGTTGTTGAGTACACATTTCACTTTTAATTATTTGTAAGCCACAATTTTTCAAACTTGGTTCTGATACTTGATTCAACCGATAAAGAAAACTTGTGAGCTTTTAAAAGCTTTAAAAAACGTGTTTTTTTAATATGAGTTAAATCTAACTCTGGAAAGTGTTTAAAACGATTTCCTTTACGAGTTGAGATGTAAAGGCAATCTAAAAGAGCTTTTTCAGGCTCAGCCAGCCCATAACTTAAAGAACCTTGAAACCACTCAATTCCTTGTTGCATATAAGAGGGTTTAATTTGAATGAACTCAAAATCTGCAACATTGGAATAAAGTTTTCGCGTATGTCCTGTTGTTGCCACAAAAATTTTTTGCGGAATTTGTGAAATCACCCCATGTCGATGAAGTGCAGACAAAAACGATATATACCCCTGTTCTGCTTGTAAAAGATACGGTACAAGTCCGTAAGGAGAATATTTATTTACATTCTCATTAACCCAGAGTC
>CAYMKD010000199.1:0-5421 GCA_964390435.1 uncultured Pseudobdellovibrionaceae bacterium
GCTTATTATATGAGAATTTTTGAGTATGAGGATGGTAAAGAGTATGCCTTTAGAGTGGCTGATGCTGGAGAGAATTTAGTATTTAAAGGTAAAGTTATTAGAAGAGAAAAGCTTAGTACAGATGCCGGTGAATTTAAGGCAATAGTTATTAAACCTACTATTGAAATTAATGGTTTTTTTAGACCTGTGGGTGATATTTATATATGGCTTAGCGATGATGACAGAAAGTTTATTCTAAGAATAGAGTCAGAGATTAAAATTGGCACAATTGTATCTGAAGTGACTTCTATAGACCCTGGAAAAGATGAATAACTACTTTATTTCAAGAGCTACAGAGTCTGATGTGAGCCAGATTGTGAAGCTTGTGAACTCTGTTTATCGCGGCGAAACGGGAATGAAGAGTTGGACAACAGAAGCTCACTTTATTGATGGCCAGCGCACAGATGAGAGCTCGATGCTTGAAATAATTAAAAAACCTCAAGTTCACTTGATGCTTTTAAAAAATAAAGAAAACAAATTAGTTGGTTGTGTCCATCTAGAAAAAATGGAAGAGAACTGCTATTTTAGTATGTTTTCTATTGATGTAAATGAACAAAAAAAGGTTTAGGAGATTTCTTGGTAAAAGAGGTTGAAACCTATGCTCGTAACACAATGTCTTGCTCTAGAATCTTTATGAAAGTAATTGGTCGTAGAACTGAACTGATAGAATGGTACAAGCGGCGCGGCTTTAAAGAAGGTGAAGGGCGTGAAGCCTTTCCCTATGGAGACTTACGTTTTGGAAATCCTAAAGTTAAAGATTTATACTTTATCACTTTAGAAAAAGAGCTCTAAAATTATTTTTCGTTGAAAATAATGGGATCTTGGTCAGTTAATTCAAATGTATAAAAAGAAGATTCTTGAAGTTTTCCATTAATATTAACAGTTTGTTTCGTTGAATATTCGGAGCCCACTCTTTCAACAAAGTCTGAATTAACCCAATAATCTCCTGGTTTATCACTAATAACCCTTGCAGAGTCTCTAATGCGATATTGAAACTCACAGGTCTCAGGAGTTTGCGGATCGTCTTTGCAGCAGTATTTTCGTGAAGCATAAATTACAGTGGAGTGTCCGACTTCATCATTAAGGTTTAAAAAAAAATCAAAGATCATGGGTTGATTCTTTTTAAAATTAGAAGACAATTGATTATAAAGCTGATTTTTATAATCACTTCTATCAATTGAATTAAAACTACTAATGGTCATTTTAGGTATCTCAATCTTACTGTTCTGACATTCTTTAGGAATGGTTATTTCTGCTAGATATCTATCGGTTTCTTGGCTAAAAAGAGCTCTCATAATTTGCAATTGATCAGTTGCAAGTGCAGTTTGTTTATATATTTCATCAATTCCAGATTTAAGGTCACATAGGTTATTTTGATCAACCCAAGGTTTTTGATACTTTTTCTCTAATAAAGACCAAGCTTCTTCACTTGCTTTTAGAGAATCTGATGTGGATGATTTAACTGCATTATAGGGCGCACAACTCTCTTTTACCAAACTATTAATATTAAGTTTAACTATTCGATTGTATAGTAAAAATCCATTTCCACGCTCTGTCAATTTTGAATCATTTACTTGTTTTAATAAATCAAGTACGGCAACTTGATGTTCTTGTTTGTCACATTTAATTTTTTTTTCTTCACAGATATTATGATCGATAATTGTTGCTGCACTAAATGCATAACAAAAGCCCTTAGCTCCTTGATCTCGTTGAGGGGGCATATTAGAAACTTCATGAAGCTCTTTGGCTCGGCATTGTTCACCTTTTAAATTATCCAGTGGCCCTTTAGGTGGAATATAAGATCCATTACCAGAGTCCCCAGGGTTAAATGCATAAAGAAAAGAGCTATGAATAAACAAGAATAATAAAAGGAACCAAAGGTTTCGCATGCTTTCATTATAAAATGAGATTAAAGAGTAAGTCAGTACAACCTCTCCCTTGGTCGAGAGATAGTCGAGCTTTTCCCTATTTACCCTAAGATCCAAGTAAAATAAAGTATGGCTGAAGTGAAGTGTCGGTATTTTAATGGTTATAAACCTTGTAGATTAAACTCTACCTGTAACAGCACTTGCCCTCATAGGGATTTAATTCAGAACTCGGTACTGATTATTCATTTAGGGGCTTTAGGAGCTGTGCTCAGAGCAACGAGTATTTTGCCTGGAGTTAAGAGAAAATTTCCCAAAAGTCGCATTGTTTGGATAACTGACAAACCCGCGGATCAGCTTTTAAAACACAATCCACTTATTGATCAAATTCTCACAACTGATATAATAGGATTATTAGAGCTCTCCTCGCTTGAGTTTGAAGCTGCCTTTGTGATTGATAAGTCGCAAAAAGCCTCAGGAATATTAAAGCACACAAAAGCAGATCTCGTATTTGGTTTTACAACGGATGCGCAAACAGGTGCAAGTTTGCCAGCAACTTCCGCTGCAGAGGAGTTGTGGGAGATTGGACTTAGTAATCATAAGAAATTCTTCGAAAACCAAAAACCTGAGACGCAACTTTTAGTTGAAGCCCTGGAGCTAGGCGCGTATCAAAAAGATGAATATATTTTAAAGCTAAATGATGCTGAAATTAAAGAGTCTCTACAAAGGCAAAATAACTGGAGCAAAAATCAAACAAAAACAATAATAGGTATTAATACAGGTTCTAGCAATGTCATTGCCTATAAAAAACTCAGTATTGCAAAACATCGTGAACTAATAAAAAAACTTTCTGAATTAGAAAATATTTCTATCGTTCTTTTAGGTGGCCCTGAGGATACTTTGCGTAATGAGCGAATTGCTTATGGTTTGCCAGTTTATCAAAGTCCAACAAACAGAGGGCTTCGCGATGGAATTGTTAGCATGAATGCTGTAGATATTGTTATAACTGGTGATAGTTTAGGTATGCATATGGCCATTGCTTTGAAAAAATGGACAATGGCGTGGTTTGGCCCAACATGCGCTCATGAAATTGAACTCTACGGGCGCGGAGAAAAACTATTAGCCCCCGTTGCCTGCGGTCCATGTTGGAAGAGACTTTGCACAAAAGAAATAATGTGTTACGATCTTGTGTCGGTTGATCATATATTAGAAGCTATAAAAAGAGGCCTCGATTGGCACAACACATCCTCCTTATCCAAACAGCCTTTATTGGAGATTTGCTCTTAAGCATTCCATTATTGCGTGAAATTAAAAAACAGTGGCCTGAGCATCAGCTGCATGTACTATGTCGCCAGGGCTTGGCTGAGTTTTTAAAAAAGACTCAATTGGTTGATGAAGCTATTGAGGTTAATAAAACTTCTAAAGTAAGTTGGAAAAATGCAAAAACTGAATTAAAAAAATATAACTACAGTTATATATTCTGCCCACATGAGTCTCTAACCTCTGCAAAACTAGTTTGGCAACTTCAATCAACTTGTAAAATAGGTTTTAAAAATATTCATTCCATTTGGGCTTTTCATAAAAAAGTAAAAAAGCCAATTACTGCTCCAGATGCGATAAGGCAATTAAGCTTACTTTTACCGGTCACAAAAGACATAAAGTGGAAAGAACAATATCATCATTATTTGGATAAGATATCTCAAGCAGATAAAGCTAAGCTAGAAACACTAGTGCCCGAGTGGGCCTCTATGTCTTTGAAAAAGCAGTATGAATTATCAACAGTAGTTTGGCGAAACTTAGTGCATCGCTTAGGTTTGGAATCTCTTAGGAATAAACCATGGATTATCTTAGTGCCTGGAAGCATGTGGGCCACAAAAATGTGGCGTCTGGAATATTACCAAGAATTAGCTGCCGATCTTGAAAATAAAAATTATCAGGTCATTTGCTTAGGAAGTCCTGCAGAGAAATCTCTAGCTAGCGAAGTTATTAAGAATTGTAAAAGTGCTTTGAATTTAGCAGGTTTAACTTCGCTATATGAGTCAGCTCTTCTCATGTCCAATGCAAAAGCCGTTGTAAGTAATGATAGTGGAGCTATGCACTTAGCAAGTACAACAGAAACTCCCACCATTGCTTTATTTGGTCCGACGGTGCTTTCGCAAGGATTCAGGCCTTGGCAAAATAAGGCGCTAGTGCTTGAGAATTTAGATTTAAAGTGCAGACCTTGCGGTAGGCATGGTCATCAGAAATGTCCAATAGGTACTCATGAATGCATGAAGTCTATTAAGCCCCAGCAAGTTCAACAAGGACTTGAATCTTTACTTTAATCTGCAAATTCCTTTACGTTAATACTATATTTTTTTATTTTCCGTAGCAGCGTGTTTTTAGGAATATTAGCATGGGCCACCGTTTGGTTAATTCGGCCGTTATTGGCTTTAAGTGCACTTATAATAAAGTCTTTTTCAACTTGTTCTTTAAAAGCATCAAAGTCTAATGGGCCTGAGTAGTTTTGCTTAATTCCCATTTCATTAGGTTTTTGTGCGGCTTCTCTGAGGGGTTCAGGCAAGCTTGCGAGAGTAATATAATTTGAGTTCTCAACAATAAAGGCTCTCTCTACTACATTCTCTAACTCACGAATATTACCTGGCCATCGATATTTTTTTAAACAATCGACCGCCTCAGTTGTAATTCCAGAAATTGTTTGATTGTGTTCTTTTGCAAACTTCTTAATAAAATGACTGGTTAATAGTGGAATATCATCAAGGCGTTCGCGTAGAGGTGGTAAAAAGATAGGCATTACATTAAGACGATAAAACAAGTCTTCTCTAAAGGTGCCATCTTCAATCATTTTTTCTAAATTTCTATTCGTAGCTGCGACAATACGAGCATTGGTTTTAATTTCTCGCTGCCCGCCAACTGGGACAAACTTTTTTTCTTGCAGAACTCTTAAGAGCTTCACCTGCATATCTGGTTTAAGTTCACCAATTTCATCTAAAAAGAGCGTGCCGTTATTAGCAAGTTGAAATTTTCCGATCTTTCTCTCAACTGCACCAGTGAAGGATCCTTTTTCATGACCAAAGAGTTCGCTCTCCATAAGGGACTCAGGGATAGCGCCGCAATTGATTGCAACAAAAGCTCCATTTTTTCTAGGTGAATTAAAATGAATGGCACGAGCTACGAGTTCTTTGCCAGTTCCATTTTCTCCTCTAATTAAAACAGTCGTGTCAACACGACAAAGCCGATAAATAAGATCAAAAACTTCACGCATTTTCTGACTATGACCAACGAACTCACTGTCAATATCATCATCAAATATTGGGTTTGAGAGAGCAAGACTTGATACCATTTCTCTCGCTTCTAAACTTTTTCGGACAATATCAGAGATGCGTTGTGGATTTACTGGTTTTTCAACATAGTCATAAGCACCTTCTTTAATAGCAGTGATTGCATCTTGAAGGTTCGAGTGAGCTGTCATTAAAACCACAAATGATATTCCTATATTGCTGGAAACCATTGCTGA
>CAYMKD010000200.1:0-5352 GCA_964390435.1 uncultured Pseudobdellovibrionaceae bacterium
ATCAGAAGTTAGTTCTAAAGGAACAGATGAATTTTTTAATCATTTATCTGGAGAAACTGCAGATCCAAGTTTAGCACAAGGTAAGAGCATTAAACCATCTGGTCAGTCGCAGTTTTTTACTGCAACAGGAGCAGGGGCTAACACTCAAGCGGGTGCTACTGATAGAGGACATGCAGAACCTAACATTCAAAGTGTGATGCAACAAGGTCGCTATATGATTAATAAGGGCGGAGGTGAAATGAAGGTTCAACTCAGCCCAGAAGGTATGGGAAATATAGATTTAAAAGTGCAAATGCAAGATGGTAAAGTTAATGTCAAAATGTTAGCGGATACACCTGAAGCAAAACAATTAATTGAAAGTCATTTAACTGACTTAAAGCAAGGTTTATCTTCTCACAAGTTGACTGTTGACCAACTTAAAGTGGATGTGAGCTCGAATTTACAAGATTCAGGTTCACAAAAACAAATGGATAGTCAACCGGATCTTTCCAGAGAGCAAGCACGACAGTTTTTAGGTCAATTTCGAGAACAGAACGAATTTAATAGACAAGGTTTTTTTGAAGCACCTTCACTTAAAGCCTACTCGCCTCGTAAGCGAGCAGAGTTACCAGTAGAAAGTGCCTCATCGAAGCAACGAGTAAAAAATTCGAACCGACTTGATTTGGTCGCATAATTTTTAAAGGGGCCCTTTGGGGCCCTTATGAATTGAGGTCATTATGTCAGTTATGAGCTTAAAACATTCTACCAAGAGTTGGTCAGATGCAAAAAATGATACAATCACTAAAGGTGACAATCTTCGAAATTTAAGTGCACAAGATCAACAAAAAATTGGCGAAGAAGACGTCGGTAATTTGTTAAATAAAATAGCCGATGCCAACTGGGTAGATCCAGAAAAAAAAGTTAGAGCAACTGGCAATAACGAACTTGGTAAAGATGCTTTTATGAAGCTGATGTTAACACAAATGAAGAACCAAGACCCGATGAATCCCATGCAGAGTCATGAGATGGCAGCTCAATTGGCACAATTTACTTCTCTAGAACAATTGCAAAACGTAAATACCACTTTGGGTGAGATGCATAAAGAGCAAGCTCCTCTAGCAAACTTTCAAGCTTTAGGATTTATTGGTAAAGCAGTGAGTGGAGATTCATCTAAATTTGTCCGAGCAGAAGGTGATGATCTCCATGATTTTAAATTTAATCTTCCACAAAATAGCTCTGAAGTTGTGATTAAAGTTCGTGATCCTAATGGAGAGATAGCGCGAACATTTAATTTAAAAGATTTAAAACAAGGTGAAAATAAAATATCTTGGAATGGTGTTCGAGAGAGTGGGCAAAAATCTCAAGCAGGGGAATATCAATTTATAATTGAAGCTAAAACTGAAACAGGTAGTAAAATTGCTGTTAAAACTGAATTTGCAGGAACCATTACTGGAGTAAATTATTCTGCTGAAGGACCAGTCTTAATGATAGGTAACCAGACTGTAAAATTGTCTGAGGTGAAGAAGATTATTGATCCTAACATCAAGCAGAACGACCAGAATGTGAAAGACGTTACGTCTCAGGACTTGCAAAAAAGTGCTGACCAAAAGCAAACTGGAGATAATACTATAGGTAGAAATGAAAAGCCTACATCTTCGTTACCTCCAAATTTGGAGGCTAATGTAGCAATGGCAAGAGGAATGATGAATAAAGTAGCTAAGGAAACAGATTTAAAATAATTATGAGTATGGATATAAAACGCATTTCAAACATTGAAACCCCAGTCTCGTCGAACCCAACACGGTCGATTGAGAAGGGCAATGGCCCGGGCTTTGAGCAAACATTAAGAGATATTCAAAATGTTTCTCAACCACAAGCTAAGGGCGCCCTAGGATCACCTGCAATGGGTGAGTTAAAGTTTTCGAATCATGCCATAGATCGAATGCAATCTAGGGGAATTCGTTTCTCTAAAGAAGATCTATCGCGTTTAAGTGATGCTGTAGGCCGTGCAGCTCAAAAAGGATCAAAGGACTCTTTGATTCTAATGGATAACTCGGCATTGATTGTGAGTGTTAAAAATAACACTGTTGTTACTGTTATGGATAAGGCGGCACTAAAGGAAAACGTCTTTACCAACATTGATAGTACAATTGTGATGTAAACATGGATGTTTATTAACTTGGGCTGGTCCTCTTTGAGGAGGCCCTCCAAAGATGATACTGAATGTATCATCTCATGACATGGAGGTCATATGGGTATTCTTTCGTCACTATACACCGGTGTATCCGGTTTAGCTGCACAAGGTGAAGCGTTAGGGGTTATTGGTGATAATATTGCCAATGCCAATACTATAGGTTTCAAAGCCAGTCGTGCAGAGTTTCAAGATATTATTTCTAAGAATTTAAAAGGGATTTTGGGTGGTAACCAAATTGGACGTGGTGTTAAAATTGGTGCAGTAAATCCAATTATGGCTCAAGGTAACGTGGATTCTACTGAGAAAGTAACCGATTTAGCGATTTCTGGAGATGGTTATTTTGCTCTTAAAGGATCTGATGGTGACTCGTTCACTCGAGACGGATCTTTTCATTTTGATCGTGAAGGTTATTTAGTAACTAATGATAAACAAAAAGTACAAGGTTTCACAGTTGATGAAAGTGGTCGAATTATTAACAAGCTTGGTGATATTAAATTTCCAAGAGCTCTTATTCCAGCAAAAGCTACTAAAGAGCTTAAAATTGATCTTAACTTGGATTCTCGTATGGAAACCACTAAGAAGTTTGATGCAAAAGATCCGTATGCAACTTCTCATTACTCAACAGGAGTTGAGATTTATGACTCTCAAGGTAACAAACATTTAGTTACTATGTTCTTTAATAAAGTTAAAGATCGTGAGTGGGAATACAAAGGAATGGTTGACGGAAAAGAAGTTACCGGTGGTGAAGAAGGCAAATTAGCCGAAGTGGTTTCAGGAAGATTGACTTTCACAGATGATGGAAAGTTACAGTCTAATGAAACACAAAATATGGCTTTTAATTTTACTGGTGGAGCATTTCAAGATCAGAAAATTAAAATCAACTTTGGTGATGATATTCAATCAGGTGGTAAAGGTATCGATGGCTCTAAACAATACGGTAAAGAATCTGATCTCATCTCTTGGACTCAAGATGGAGCAGCTGCTGGAACAATTACAAATCTTTCATTCAATGATGAAGGTGTGTTAACAGCTCTTTATAGTAATGGTGAAGCTAAGGATTTAGCACAAATCGGGATCACTAAGTTTGAAAACTCTGAAGCTCTCTTTAAGGTTGGTAACAACCGCTTTAAAGAATCAAGAGATTCAGGTACACCTTCAATAGGTGCTGGTGGTCGAGCGGGTCGAGGAAAGTTGTTTGCCAAATCACTTGAGAGATCTACAGTGGATTTAGCGATGGAATTCGTAAACCTGATTCAGAACCAAAGAGGGTTCCAGGCCAACGCAAAGACCATCACAACAACTGATCAGTTGTTAGAAGAGGTTATTAACCTTAAGAGATAATTTTAAGTAGAAGGTAATTGAAGGAAGGGGGTCTAGAGATAGGCCCCTTTTTTCGTTGACAACATTCCATAAATTGGTCCAAAATATGGAGTATGATCCATAGAATAATTAAAATATCGGAATCACAGAGCTTTTTTATATTTGGTGCCCGCGGAACTGGCAAGTCCACCTACTTAAAAAATCAGTTTCCTCACTCCTTCCACTATATAAATCTCCTGGAGGATAAATGGGAATCAAGATACTTAAAATCTGCAGATTTATTACCACAGGATTTATTAGCCTTAGATCCTCAACCCAAATGGGTTGTTATCGATGAAGTGCAAAAGGTTCCAAAGCTTTTAGATATTGTTCATAATCTTATTGAATCGAAAAATTATAAATTTATTTTAACAGGTTCGAGCGCAAGAAAATTAAAAAGAGGTATGGCTAACTTATTAGCAGGTCGTGCGTTTAATTACCATATGTTTCCATTTACTCATTTAGAATTAAAAGAAAAATTTAATCTTGATTTTGTTCTTCAATGGGGAGCTTTGCCAAAAGTATTTTCTCTTTCAGAGGAAGATAGAAACGAATATCTTCGCTCGTATTGTCAGACTTATTTAAAAGAGGAAATTCTGCAGGAACAAATAGTTAGAAATGGCTTGGCATTTCGAGATTTTTTAGAAGTATCTGCACAAGAGAACGGAAAAAGTTTAAATTTCTCTAAGATAGCGCGCGATATTGGTGTTGATACTAAGACAGCTCAATCTTATTTTCAAATACTGGAAGATACTTTGCTAGGATTTTTTCTTCCAGCCTTCCATCGCTCTAAAAGAAAATCTACAAAATTGCAGCCGAAATTTTATCTTTTTGATTTGGGAGTCAAAAAAGCACTTGAAAAAAGTCTTCAACAAAAAGTAGTCCATGGGACATCCACTTATGGACACGCATTTGAACATTTTTTAATTTGCGAAATCTATAGATTAAACGAGTATTACAGATTGGATTATGGGATCTCGCACTACCAAACCAGTGCCGGTGGCGAAATAGATTTAATTTTGCATCGAGGTAGAAAGGTTATTGGTATTGAAATTAAATCTACAACAACTATTGATTCCATTGAAGTTCAAGGCCTTGCGCGAGTAGCCAAGGGTATCCCTTGCTCTGAAGTTTATTATCTTTCACAAGATAATATTTCTAGTAAAATTGATGGGGTTCATTGTCTTCACTATATGGATTTTTTTAAATTGTTTCTGAAACTTTAAGATTCAATGTAAGCTATGTAAAAAAAGAATAATTACTTTATCCTTATGTATTTGCCGAATCAGCATCTTAGGCTTACAAGGTCCTATTCAATTTCTACAAGGGGAAGTCATGGGACCTATTTTACTTTTAGTTGCTTTAATTGCTGGTGCTAATAATTATACAAATGAGCGAGTAGATGGGATTAAGGGAGAAGTAGTTCAATCCGAGCTTATTGAAGTAAAAGGGGAGACTGCGCAACAAGCCTGTGTGGTATTTATTAAATCTCAAGGGGAAGTTTTAGGTTTAGTCGGAGAAGCCGAAGCTTGTACTGTGCATAAAGAGGACTTAAAAAGTCTTGCTGGTAAAATGGTTACAGTGAATGCAAATAACTTTAGTTACTTTGAAGATCGTGATGAAGTGGAATCTTTAAAAGATCAGTACGACATTCCATTTTACTATCTTATTGATGATTTAAATGAAGTGATTGATTCAGCTGCGTAATACTTAGAGGTGCGGTTTATAATTATTAGGAGCAACTAATTGGGGCAATATTAATTGCGTAAGCTTAATAAAATAATCTAGTAAGTGCCGTTAAACAAAAATTTCTTTAATCC
>CAYMKD010000201.1:0-5342 GCA_964390435.1 uncultured Pseudobdellovibrionaceae bacterium
GTTGCAGATGTTATGCATACAAAAGATGCAATGCCTTTAGTTCAGTTTGATACTCCCATGCGTCAGGTGATTTCTATAATGACGATGAAGGATGTGCGTGGAGCTGCAGGTGTTGTGGATAGTGAAGGCAATCTTGCGGGTATTATTACTGATGGGGATTTACGCCGTCGCTTAGAAAAATCTGAAAACCCACTAAGTGGAGTGGCTTCTGATGTAATGACCCGTTCTCCCAAAACCATTGATGCCCAAGAGCTTGCTCAAAAGGCTTTATTTTTGATGGAGCAATTTCGTATACAACTCCTTTTTGTTATTGATAAGCGCTCTCCACAGCCTAGAAAGCCAGTTGGTATTATAAACTTTCAGGATCTTTTGCAGGCTAAAGTTAGATAGAGCTGGACTTGCACAAAGTCTAAGAATTTCTCACAATCTAAGAGATGTTCAATACTGATTTATTAAAAACTGTGAAAATGCTTGTTATGGATGTCGACGGGGTCTTAACCGACTGTCGAATTTACTATGATACAGATGGCTTGTGGAAGCGCTTTTACAGTATACGTGACGGTGTAGGTATAAAGCGTTTAGCAGAGCAAGGGTATAAACTTGCAGTCATCACAGGGTCAGAAGCTGTTGATGTTCGTGCTCGAGTTAAAATGCTTGGCATTGATTATTTTTATGAAGGCGCCCTCGACAAAAGGCCAGCTTTTCTGCAACTACAAAAAGATTCAGGTCTCACACCGAAGCAAATGGCTTACATTGGTGATGATGTTTATGATCTCCCATTGTTATCTGAAGTTGCATTTGCAGCAACTGTACCAGAAGCAGTAAAAGAGGTTGTGACTCAAGTTCATCACATTACGGAGCGTCCAGGTGGTAATGGAGCTGTTCGAGAGATTTGTGATTATATTTTGCAATATGGTCATTACGCAGTAGGAAAGGGTCCAGCATGAAGCTTTTTTTAAAGGGACTGTTTGTTGTTACACTATTAATTTCAGCAAGTTCGGCCTTTGCTGAGCGCATTGAGTTTCCAGAAGATGAACTTGCAACAGAAACTGTTTTGCCAAAATTTGATCGACCTACCGTAGTTCGCAATAGAAATGTTGTAACTGAGGGACGTTTTGAGCCAGGTTTATTTTCCGGTTGGATTATGAACGAGCCTTTTTATAATAATCAGCAAATAGGGTTAAATTTATCTTATCACTTCAATGAAATTTCTGCAGTTAATGTGGTAGGAGCGAGCTGGATGAGTGGGGCTTCAACTTACGGAAAACAACTCAAAGAGCAAAACTATGTAGACGTAGACAATACTTATGGACCAAAGTCTATGTATCTTCTTAATTATCAATTCACAGGTTTTTACGGAAAAATTAGCTTAACCAAACAAGCTGTTGTGAACTTATCTTTATTTGGCTTGATGGGAATCGGTATGGTTAATTATGAAGGATTAAACAGTCCAGCTTTCACTTTTGGTTTAGGACAAAAATTTTACTTTACTCCTGCAATTGCACTGCGTTTTGATTTACGCATGCTTGCTTATCAAGGGCCAAACCCAGTGTCACTGCCTACTATAAATTTAACTACAAAACCGGCAATCAGTGACTTTGAGAAGTCGACCTATCTAAGTACAGTTCTAAATGTAGGTCTAGTCTTCTTGCTTTAGGCAAGTTTGCCTTTAAGGTCTAGTTTATTAAAGCTAAAACTTTAGTTTTTCTTAACTTTTCGCTATCTTATAGAAACGAGAGTCACAAGGATGGACAAACGCATGCGTCGATTTTGCCTCATGATAATAGCAATAGGACTAATTCCACAGTTGTCCTATGCACAATTTGATGACTTAGATGCTATTGAAGCGGAGCTTGATAAAAAAGCTCCAAAACCTTCTGAGAGTGAAGGCACTGAAAATAATACTCCAGGTAGAATTACGGATTTTTCAGGATTAGGAAAGTTGGCTCCATTTTCAGATGTAGCAGTAATACAAAAACGATTTTTGCCCAAGACAGGTCGCTTTCAACTTCATGCTGCAGTTTCTACTATCACCAATGATGCTTTTTTTACAAGCAATGCTTTAGCTGGACGCTTTGCATATCATCTTACTGATTCTTGGGGACTTGAGGCCATGTACTATTCACTGGCAACGGATGAAAGACAGGTTACAAAAGATCTTTTAAATAAAAGAGCTGTCAGTACTGCGAGTTTATTAACTCCAAAGAGTTTTTATGCACTGGATATTATGTGGTCCCCAATTTATGGAAAATTCGGTTGGATGAATAAAAGAATTATTCCTTTTGATATGTATTTTTCAACTGGATTTGGTTCGACCCTCACTAGTAGAAATGAGCAGGCTCCAACATTTCATGTAGGTACAGGTCAAATTTTTGCAAAAAATAAGTCTTTTGCATTTCGTTGGGATTTTAGCTGGAACTTTTATTCTGCAAACGCGCTTATTGAAACTAAAGATAATAGCGGTCTTGTAGTGAGTAGTGAAGAGAAGAAGCAAAGCTTTAACAACTTATACATATCTCTTGGTATAAGTTTCTTTTTTCCGGAGGCGACTTACAGATGATAAAAATGTCGCTTAAATCAATTTTATTAGTATTTGTTTTAGCAGGTGTAATGGATTTATCTACTGCTTATGGGGCAGAGACTCAGCTTATTGCACAAAACAAAAAAACAAAAAAAGTAACAAAGACACCAACTAAAAAACGCCGAGTTAAAAAAACAACCCGTCGTTCATCGCCTCCAATAGTAGGATCTCGTTCTGCCAATACACAGCAAGCTTTGAATCAAGCTATTTCGTTAGCAAGAAGTGGACAGTATCTACCTGCTGCAAGTGCACTATTCACGCTCAGCCGCAGACCAGAGTTGGCGGCTGAAAGAATGCAAATTAGATATGTACTAGGGTTAATGCTTTTTGAATTAAAGCTAAACCAAGTAGCTGCATTTCAATTTGTCGATGTAATTCGAAATGGTGATCGTCAGTATGGAAAGCCGAGCTTAGAGAAACTATCCGTAGCAGCAGATTCTTTGGGAGATGATACTCTTCTTAATTATGCGATATCAAAAGTGCAGCTTAGTGAATTTCCTGCCTCATTAAAAGACATGTTGTACTTTCGAATGGGTGAGGTTCGTTTAAAGTCGGGTCAAAATAAAGAGTCAGCAGAGCTCTTTAGCCGGGTTAATTCAAATAGCCGTTATGGATATAAGGCGCGCTATAGTCGAGGATTAGCACTTGCAGAGCAAGGACAAACAGATGCTGCTATTAGAGTTTTTAGAGATTTGTTAAATACAAGACAAAATGCGCCGGTGACAGACGATGTGCGTGTTGCTGCACAAATGGCCTTAGCAAGAGCTTTTTACCAAAAGAAAGATTGGGATAACTCTTTAGCTATGTATCGAGAAATTCCACGTGACCATGAAATGTGGCATGATGCTCTTTTTGAATCAAGCTGGGCAATGTTAAGAGCTGCAAAATTTCGATCAGCTCTTTCTAATTTTCAATCTCTACATTCTGCATATTATGAAGATTTTTATTTGCCAGAATCTCTGCTGCTAAGATCAATCGTATTTCTTTATATTTGTAAATATGATGAAATGGATAAGGTTCTTACATTGTTTGAAAAAACATATGGGCCAGCTCGTTCAAAAATGACTGATTTTATTAAAAGCACAAGTGATCCTCTCGAGTATTATGCGGAACTTGAAAGAGCTGCACAGGCAAGACGCGATTTGAAAAAAGACAAAAATGTAACTTCAAATTTAAGAATGCCATATATTGTATCTAGAAAAATACTAGGAACTGCAGATGTACAGCGCTCTTTAGAGTACTTAAAACAGCTCTCAGATGAGCAAAAGAGACTTATGTCTATGCCCGCCGGCTGGGTTGAATCACCAATTGGAAAATACGCTCAAAAAATTATTAACAATCGCATGCGTAATACTAAAGTTCTTATAGGTGATCAAGTTAAGGCTCACATATATAAAATGCGTTCTGAGCTTAGAGACTTCTATGAGCAGGCAAGCTTTGTAAGATATGAAATGACTAATGGACGTAAAGAGCAGCTGAAAAAGAAAATTGCTGGAAAGGGCCTCGCTGAAACTCAGATAGATGAAGATGCAGATCGTACTTACTACGTTCAAAATGGTTATGAGTATTGGCCATTTCAAGGTGAATATTGGCTAGATGAAATTGGTAACTATCAATATATGGGTAAACAAAACTGTGAATAGTAAGCTCAAGGTCACTTTATTTATTAGTTTTTTAGTTGTGGCTTTAATTTTTGATCCAAGTCATGGAACACTTGTATCAACAGTACAAGCTGTGAGTAAAAAGACATCAAAGAAAAAATCCTCTAAAAAGAAAAAATCTAAAAGTTCGACAACGGATATTACCAAATATAGAAGTCAGCGCAGAAAGGCAGCTTCACCAACTAGAACTGTTGGCGATATGCTAAAAAGAATTTCAAATGAAGGTCGTGGTCAAAATCTACAGATGAGTAAGAGCAACACGTCTTTACCACAATCAAATGATTTATTTAAACCTGCGGCCCCTAGAAATTTAGAAGCTGTAAAGCCTCCAAGATCATCAGATTTATTTGAGAAATCTAGTGGAGATCAAGGGGCTCTTGAAAAAGTCACAGATCAACAAATTAGAGAGTTATTTAAATTAACTCAACGTTTTAAAAATAGTCCTAACCGTGGCGAGTTATGGTTAAGGTTAGCTGAGTTGTATGTTGAGAAAGCTAGTATTATTGATTTTAGAACTCAAGATGAATATGACCAAGCTCTAAAGGCTTACCAGTCTGGAAAAAGTAGATCTAAACCAAGATTAGATACTCGCGCAGCAAGAGAATACAATAAAAAAGCTATTCAATTGTATGAGTGGTTTGTCAGAGATTTTCCCAAAGATTCAAAAATGGATCAGGCTCTATTCTTCTTAGGATTTAATAATTATGAAATTGGTGATTATAAAAAAGGAACAAAATATTACGAACGTTTAACTAAAGAATATCCAAATAGTATTTATATTGCCGAAGCTAATTTTGCTCTTGGAGAATTTTATTTTGAAAATGAAAAGTGGGCCCCTGCATTTAATTATTACTCCCGCGTAATGAAAAACCCTCGTGCACACCTTTACAGTTTTGCACTTTATAAGTCTGCATGGTGTCTTTTTAGAAGAGGACAGTCAAAACAAGCTTTAAGTTACATGGAAAAATTAATTCGATCTTCAGGTGGTGATGCTGAACTTGCAGGACGAAAAAGTGTAAAACGTTTAAAATTAGAGAGTGAAGCTCTCAGAGATATTGTTGTATTTTATGGTGAAGCAGGAAATCCTCAGAATGCAGCCT
>CAYMKD010000202.1:0-4656 GCA_964390435.1 uncultured Pseudobdellovibrionaceae bacterium
GATCCACAGGACATATATTATTAAATCCTGCTGGGAAAATATTAGCATCTACGTTAGAAACTTTAAATCCGGCATCACGAATATCGTAACTAGAATAAATAGGATAACCTAAATTTTTTGAACGCTGTGCAAACCACTCTGTTACAGCATCACAGTTATCTAAGATTTGCTTATGAATTTTTAGTTGGGACACTAGGATCTCACTTTAATGACTTGGTTAAGTATCTGCGCACTGCCTGCCACTGCACAGGGAAACACGAACAAATTGAGTCCGGGCACCATTAATGTCAAGCCGATGGCTGAAGCTAAACCTAAATATATAAATATATACTTTTTAAAAAAGCTAAAACGGTCTCTAAAGCCCATTTGCAGAGCCTCAAAAGAATAATCCACACTGTCAAAAGACATAATTAACAAAAGCGCAAAAGCAGAAATAATATTTAATCCAGGTACAAAAGAGAAAATGAGTAGAAAAATACCTAACACTGCAAAACAAATAGATTCAAGGGCAGAGATACCTGTCATCTTAACTGTAATTCTTATCCAGGCGGTGAGTGTCGGCACTTCTTTAAGTAATCCACTGGAGCGCAAAATTCTCTCAACCATCAAAGCATACACTGGCGAAGCTATGACTCTAGCGAGTAAAAATATAATATATATAAGTGCTGTTATATAAATAAACCAACCGAGAACATAAACAATAACACTGCTTGCCGTATTCCATAGCCCCCAACTCACGGCTAAAGACTCTACCCAGCCCACGGCTGCTGTAATCGCTGCGCCCCCTAGCCATAAACCCAAGCCAAAAAATACTAGATAAATTAAACTCAAAATAAGTATTAAACCACGAACATGGGAACTTTTAAAAATCAGACCAAAGCCAGTGAATAATGATTTAAATCCTAAAAAAAACTGCTGAATTGCAAGACTCATAAGTTTGGGTCCTCTGGAGTTTTTTCTGGTTGCTCCGGTGCCTTTTCTTGTGGGTCGTAAATTCGACCATCGAGCTTTATAGATTCATATTTTTCAGCTTCTGGGGTTAACGGATTCCATTCTTTATGAGCAAGCAAAAGGTCCTCAGACATTTTTTCAAGCTCAGCTAAATATACAAAAAGATCTCGCACGTATTCATTCTCACTTACCTCTGGTAAACGCTGTGCCCGCAATTCATCTATAGCAACAAGCAGATCTTCGCTAAGTTGTTTTTGTGTAAGCCACTGCTCTTTACTCTCAAGCTGAACATCACCTCCCATTGAAGGTAAGGGAACCGCTTGAATTGTATTCCATAAATCACGGTAGGCTTTTTTCGTGGCACTCAAAGCTTCCTTGGACCACACAGGATCACCCATTTCTATAGAGTGAAGCAAAAATCTTTGACCTTTTTTAAAACTCTCAAGAATTACATTAAAATTTTCCGCAGAAATCTGTTGGCCAGAAAAAAGTCCCATTTGATAATAGGTTTCAGCAACTTCTGATGGCCCAAAATCAGCATTTTTACGTTGCCGCAAAGAAGCCACACCCTCTTCAGCTTCTTGCAAGTACTTTTGTGCTTTAACTGGGTTTTCCATTCTGTAATAAGCTACAGCCAAACGAGCCGGAATTGTGGCGCGCCATACGGGCTCTGCTAAATACTGCTTTTTTTTAAGTGCATCGAACAAAGTTGTTACAGATTTTTCAATCTCTCCCAAGGACTCATAACAATAAGAAAGTCTAAACATCGCAAGAGCTCCTATACGAGCTTCACTGGGTTGACGGCTAGACGCCAAAGTTCTATATTTCTGTGCAGCCTCAAAAAAGTGTTCCTGCTTTTCTAATGCATGAGCCCACATATACTCTGTTGCTTTGGTATAAATTGTTGTTGGGTATTTTTCTAAAAAACTTGCCGCCTCTTGTGCTACTTGTGGGTAATTTTTCTGCTCATACGTTTTAAGCACTTGATCGTAGCCGGCTTTAATTTCTGGATTATTTTGATCTTCAGTTGAAGAAACAAGCAGTCCATGGCTACAAGCAGTTACAAAAAATAAAAAAAAGATCATTAATAACTTATGAACAGATCTCATTATAACTCCTTAGCCAACTCCTGTGAGAACTTCTCCAAGCTTTCAAGGTCTCGAACTTCTTCTGCCAATTCAGGTATTTTAATCAAAGAGGCCTGCTTGTACAAGTCAGTATCTTGACTATAAATGTTTTCACTACTTTCATAGAACGACTTTAAATCTGTATACAACTTAGCTGCCTCTGGCCAATGGGGGTGATTTTGAGCTTTTAGCTCCCCTGCCTCCTGAAACCATTTAGGATAGGCTCGATTTACAATAATCGACTTTAAAGAGTAGCCACCTTTACGAATTTCTTTAACAAAGTAGCTTGCCTCAATAAGTTTTGCTTTATCGGGGTTTGTTACAAGTACAAAAGAAGTTGTTGTTTGAGTTAACAACCTATGTACATCCAATGTTCTTTCTTCTAGTTTAGATTGCCACTTTTCTATACGTTTAAAAAAATCAGCGAGTTCATAGATAAACCCACTGCCCGTTAAAGACTCAAGCAAAGAGAATACTTTTTGTGTCCCTGCTTGAAAAACTTTTCCAAATAACGATCCCTTCGTGCCTTCTGGTCGTCGAAACCACTTAGCAATACTCTCATTAAAAAGGGCTGAAATTTTTTGAGGTGCATTTAAAAAATCAATAGCGTGTTTAGTTGGTGGCGTATCTAAAACCACAAGGTCAAACTCACCACTTTGATAAAGGCTATAGAGTTTTTCTAGAGCCGTAAACTCTTGTGAACCATTAAGAGTTGTTGATAGTTGTTGATAAAGTTTATTTTGTAAGATCTTATCCGCTCCAGGCACTTTCTCTGCTGCTCGCAAAACAAAATCATCAAAAACTTTCTTAGAATTTAAAACCTCAGCCCATAGCTCACCACCATCTGCGAACTTTTTTACACACTGCCTGCCAAGCTCAGGGTTTAGGTTTAGAGTAGTCATGAGACGCTTTGATGGATCAATAGTTAGTACCATTACTTTTTTTTGCCTTTGAGCCGCAATAAGTCCTAGGGTTGCCGCTAGAGTGGTTTTGCCAACTCCACCTCCACCAACACATATAATCACTTTAGAATCTTTAAGAAGATCCATTATAGGTCCCCCAAAAAAGAACTCATTTCTTTTATAATTTCTTTAGGTTTTGTAGAAAGCACCCAGGGAATTTCTTTTATATTGGTCTGAATAAGTTCAAGGCTTTTCTTTGCTTGGATCTGTCTTTGTAGTTTGGATTTTATATCATCAAAAAAAGTAGGGTGCGCAGAATTTAACTCTTCACAGTCCTTCAGAGTGAGGCTTGTGCCCAACACCTTGTTTATAAAAATTTGTGGCTTAATTTGAATTTCGCTCTCAATTTGTCTTGCCAGTTCATGAGACTCAACCACTGGTAGCTCTGCTGGCAAACTTACAATAAAGTATTTGCAAAAATCAGAGTTTTCTAAAACTTGGCGAATCCCTCTACTTTGCTCAAACATTGGACCAAACTTAATCGCCTCTGCCATTCCCTTCGGAGCTTTTAGAAGTGCCAGCATATGGCCTGTAGCATAGCCATCTACGATAATTACATCGTAATCAAGTTCCGGTCCCACTTTACGATGACCACTTGTAATTTTACCCGTTATTGAGAGTTCATGAAGAGCTGGCGCAATATTTACCAGCGTTTGCATAATACGATTTTCAAAAAAAAGTCGGTATAAAGCTTCAACTTTTAATAGGTAGCGAGCGTATTCTTTAAGTGCTTCAGCACCTGACCAGAGAGCTAAATCAAAACCAAAAGTTGTTTTCTGAGGCTCATAACCAACTTCATGGGATAACTCTAAAAACTCACGCAAATAGCTACGCTCTCCAAGCTCAACAAGTAGAACCTTTTGCCCCTTTTCATGACGTTTAAGAGCCAGAGCTGAGGCAAAAGCTGACTTTCCTACCCCGCCTTTGCCAGTTATAAAAATAATCTCTTTCTTAGGCTCCAGAATCTTCCCCCAATATCAAGTTGCGCATCGCATTATGGTCATTGCATTTAAAGACCCTCTGCCCTATATTCGCGCTTTATTTTCAGGGGAAAATTATGAAAAGTCATGTAGAGAAAGTTTCTGCTTTAGAACGTCGTTTAAACATTGAAGTGCCGCTGGATGTCGTACAAAAAGCTTTTAGCCAAATGTATAAAGAAATCCAAAAAGATGCTGAGATCAAAGGCTTCCGAAAAGGTAAGGCCCCTCTTGATAAGATAAAAAATCTTTATTCGGACAAAGTAAAGCAAGAAGTCATGAACGACCTTGTTCAAAAAGCTTATGTTGAGGCTCTTCGCCAACACTCGCTCGACCCTATTAGTTTCCCGAATATTGAATTTGATGATTTGGCTGAAGATAAAGATTTTAGTTTCTCAGCTGCTTTTGAAGTGCGACCTGAAGTTAGCCTTAAAAAATACGAAGGCCTGGATATTTTAAAAGAACAGTACATTGTCGATGAGAAAAAAGTAGAAAATATTCTAGAAAACATTCGTCAAAGTAAAGCTCAACAAGTTCCTGTGCTTATTGAGCGCCCAGCTCAAAAAGGCGATATAGCTGTAGTTGATTTTGTTGGCAGCATGAATGGTGTTCCACTTGAAAATGGTGCCGGCACTGACC
>CAYMKD010000202.1:4666-5302 GCA_964390435.1 uncultured Pseudobdellovibrionaceae bacterium
CCACCATCTAGAACTTGGAGCAAATCAGTTCATTGAAGGTTTTGAAGAAGGTGTTATCAATATGAATATCGGTGATAGCAAAACTATCGCCCTTAAATTTCCTGATCCATACCATGCTCCAGAACTTGCTGGCCGCCCGGTCGACTTTAAAGTCACTCTAAAAGGTTTAAAAAAGAAAGAGCTTCCCGAGCTAAATGACGAGTTTGTTAAGTCTTTAGGCGGCGGCCCAGGCACTCTTGAAGAGCTAAAAAAAGTGATTCAAGACGATGTTGCAGAGTCTGAAATGAAGCGCATTGATACAGATCTAAAAAATCGTCTTCTAAAAGTTCTTGTAAAAGAAAACCCAGTGGATGTTCCCCCTTCTATGTTGCAAGAACAAAAAGAAACTCTTATTGAAGATTTCAAAAAACGCATGACCCAACAGGGAATGAGTGAGCCTGAGTTTCAAGAGTACACAAAAAAGTGGGACAAAGATTTTGAACAGTCTGCTAATGAAATGATTCAATCAAGTTTTCTTATTGATGCTGTTGCAAAAAAACATGACCTTACTTGCACAGAAGCTGATTATGAAGACAAAATTAATGAGTACGTTGCTCAAACAGGCATTGAAGCCAGCAAGATTCGCGACTTCTACGG
>CAYMKD010000203.1:0-5253 GCA_964390435.1 uncultured Pseudobdellovibrionaceae bacterium
ATCTAACAGATTTTCATGATTTTAATTGCGAATTGCATAGTAAGAACATATTACCCCTCTTCAATAATCCAAATCTAAGATTCATATGTCCAGACACTGCAGTTGCAACTCAAATTGCACTGACAGAAGCGAAGCATAGCGCAAGAACTGTTGCTGAGAACATCCACAAATTCGGAATAAAAAATGAAAGCCTATTAGCATCGATTGCCGCGGAATGCATAAAGTATAATGCACATGACACAGCAAACAATATCCAAAACTTTGGAATTAAACTAGAGAGTATTTTATTTGCACTTGGACTTGAATGCGCAAAGTGGAATGTCGGAAGTACGGTAATAAATATCCACAAATTCGGCATAGAAAATGAAAAGTTTTTAACTGCGATTGCCTTGGAATGTGCAAAGTTCAATAACGTGGGCCCATACGGTCATAGTCATGCATCGATTCTAGCAGCCCACATTCAAAGTTTTAATATAAAATCTGAGAGCACTTTATTCAAAATTGCAATTGCTTGTGCAAAGTATAATGCATTTAGTGTCGCTGAGAACATTCACAAATTTGGAATTACAAATGAAAAAAAATTAGCATCCATTGCCCTGGAGTGCCTACAGCACAATCCAGAGGCCACAATAAACAATATCCAAAAATTTGGAATCAAAACTGAAAGCACTTTATTCATGCTTGCAATGCTGGGTGCAAAAGTCAATGCAAGGGCTATCGCAACAAAATCGACAAATTCGGAATAAAAGAGGAAAAACACTTAGTCGCGATTGCAATGGAATGTACAAAATCCAATGCAGGAACAACAGCACTCAATATCCAAAACTTTGGAATCAAATTCGAAAATAATTTATTTAAGATCGCTCTTGAGTGCGCAAAAAAAAATGTCGGAACCTTAGCTCAGCACATCCACAAATTCGAAATAAAAAATGAAAATTTTTTAACCATAATTGTCTTAGAATGTGCCAAGCTTAATGGATTGGAGTTAGCCGAACACGCTCGTGAAGTTACAGAAAACATTCAAAACTTTGGAATCAAAACTGAGAGTACTTTATTCACCCTTGCAATGACGTGTGCAAAGTGGAATGCAGCGGCTACTGCTTTGAATATCCACAAATTCGGTATACAAACTGAAGCACTTTTGACTGAGATTGCGATGGAGTGCATCAAGCGAGAGGCAGCAGCTACGGCACTCAATATTCAAAACTTTGGAATCAAAACCGAGAGTACTGCATTCACACTTGCAATGGAGTGCTCAAAGTTCAATGCCGCAGCTATAGCTCAGAACATTCAAAAGTTCGGAATAATAACTGAAAAGTTTTTAGCCGCAATTGCAATGGAAGGTGTAAAACGCAATGTAGTGGCCACGCTGGAGAACTTTAAAAATTTTGGAATAAAAAATGAAAGCTATTTATTTAAGATTGCAATGATGAGCCCAAAGCGTAATGTGCTTTGCACGATTAAATTCATTAACAATTTTGGTATAAAAACTGAGAAATTTTTAGCTGCTATTGCTCTAGAGTGCGCCAAATACAATGCGCTTGCCTTAATTTTGTACATCAAAAGCTTTAATATAAAAACTGAAGAATTTTTAGCTGCAATTGCCCTAGAGTGTATAAAACAAGATGAACTTACCCTACACAAAATTGTAACTTTGGGGATAAAAAACGAGAAATATTTAACTTCTATTGCTTTAAAGTGCACAAAGCATACAAAATCAATACCTTTATTTATCGATCAATTCCACATAAAAAACCAGAATGCTTTATTTAAAATTGCTCTTCAATGTGCAAGGCAAGATTGGGGTATAACATTAAATCACATCCAAAACTTTAACATTAAAGATCTTCATATGCTTTTGAAGGTACTCCTGGAATGCATGAACCAAAGTGATGAATATTGCGCTATATACTCTTACAATATTCATCATTCAGTCATCCTTGACAACCTTGTCAAATGCAATAACATAATAAACGGCACTAAGGAAAACGATAATTTTAAATTATTTAAATACATTAAGAACATAATAACAGAACTTGCTTGCTCAAATAACAGCAAATTGATCCTAAAAAATAAACTTGATGAAATAGCCTCTTTAGATCTCCACCCACAAACTAGATCTATCCGCTGGCTCCTCCACTCTTTGGTATATATGGCTACTGCTGAATCACACGATGTTGACTGGATGCTAAAAAATGGACTTTGGGGTGAACTTGGGAATTTACGTCGTCCGGAGTTAAGACATCAATTAATGCCAGCATTGTTCAATCTGGTTTCATCTGAAAATAAAAACGAATGGAATAGTTATATTTCTGCAATGAAAGATAAAAAATCCCGGTTAAAACTGCTTGCTATGACTATACCGTTGGATCTTTCCAAAAACTTGTCTACGCTAAATATAGATAAGCACTCATCGCTAAACGATGTCCATAAAATGACCACGTTTTTAGAAGCGACTTATTTATTATCCGTTGCAAAAAATCTCTCGCCAGAACAAAAATCATCCGTTTTTGGAAAAATTATTCCGATTAAACAAAATCAAGAATCAGATAATGATTACCAAAAGAAATTGATCAAAAATGCGACTGCCACAAAAGGGCTTCTGCAATTTAACAATTTTCGCTGGGTTGAATCCACACAAGATCTTGAACCACTTTTCCGTGAATGTTTTGAAGAACTTATCCCTCTCAAAGGATATAAAGGCGATACTGCAGCAAAATATGACGAAATATTTGCAGTCAGCCGTAATCCCCTAGGCTTGCTTACTTATGCTGCTGGGCTTAAAACATTAAATGACCCTAAAGCGACAGATTGTCTCGGAGAATTTGTATCCTCGGTTTTTAGAGGGGATTTCAATGAGACACGTTACAACTTGGCAACTCATCCCCACCTTGCCAAAATAGAAGAAAAACACTCTGATATTCTTAAGATGTGGCAGGAAGGTGTGCAAGTCAACTTTGAAAGTAGACATAGTAAGAATGTAGCTAGTCTGAAGGATTGGTTTTTCACAAACTTGATTGTCGAAAAGAGACTTGGGGATGAAGAAACAGAATTTTTAGATCAATATCTAAAAGCTCAATCGTATGAAGATAGCAAACTGATATATGAGGAACTTGTAAGAAATTTAAAAGAATTAATGGTCGGAAAAAATAAAAAAGAAGTCGAAGATGATCCCTCATGCGTCAACTTAAAGCTCCAGTTAGAGTTTATAAAACTTGCCAAGGGTGAAGATAAAACCATTCTTTCCTATTTTTCAGAAATACAAAGACTGCTCAGCTTAAAAGTTGAAACAAAACCATTTGCCGATGATATAAAGGTGGCACTCCAATCATTTGAAGAGTCCAAAAATACAGCTAAAGCCCAATTCCAGCCCCATCTGACAGATAATCCCATCGATTGGCTCCAGTGCGGAACCGATGTGGATAAAAGCTGCCTTATCTTAAATGGAGAGCCTATTAATAATAGAGGCTTGCTCGGATGCATGATGGATGGTAAAAATCATTTGATTGTGATCAAAGATGCCCAAGGAAAAATTACAGCTCGCGCTTTTCTCAGCCTCTTATGGGATGGAGAGAAACCAGTCCTTTTCCGTGAGTATTTTTATAGCATCCCAAACAGTGCCAAAGAATGCGAAGCACTTAATCATCTTGCAATTCAGTTTGCTGAAAAATTAAACATCCCACTTACAATACCATTTGGAGGAGGAACAGATTATGGAACTCCCCTCCATGCTCTCGGAGGCCCCGCCCCCTACGAAACCAGCGATGCAGCAGGGGGTATACAACTCAATGGCCGTTATACGATAGCAAAAGCTCAGATTCTGCACATTCCACAAAAATATAATCAATTATATAGCTGATGTAGTAAAATGCCTCAAAAAAAATGAGGTAATTGATGTCTTTAGTACTAAATGGATTTAATTTTTCGAATATATGGAGGGAGGCTCAGCATAAGGATTTCCCCCTTCAATTACCGGTGAGCCTTTCTTTACTTGGAAAAATGTCACGAGTCTCTAAGCATTGGCATGCAATTGCTGATCTGGCTCGGGAAGCGATCATGGACAGATTAGGGGCTCAATTTATTGAACAACTATGTCATCCTGATCATATCCAGTTTAATAGACCCTATGATACCCGCCATCATGAACTTTTCAAAAGAGTGTTGTCTTTACATACCAAAATCTATCCAAAAGCAGATCCTTCGCTATTCCTCAGTTGTCATCAAAAACGCATGACGCTTCCCGTTCCATCTAGAACGAAGCAATTAACTGACCTCTACATGCAAATTACAGTCAAAGCCTACTTCGAAATTGATTTACATCCAAATTTAAACAAGGATCTTATTCCATTGATTGGCAGCCTACGGGCCGAAGACATCGCTCTCTTAAAACAAGTTAATGAAGCACAGGATTTCATTAAAGTATGGAAAACTCTGGCTGATATTTGCAATATAGAATCCACTATCGAAATCACTACATTAGAAACCCTTCTTGCCGTGCCGAAGAATCTTACACTCTGGTGTACGAATAATGCTGCAGCCCTGGAAAAAGTCGAAGACATCGACATGCAAGAAAATTACCTAAGCTACTTACCGGATATTTTTGAATTTCTTCCTAATTTAACATCCTTAGAGCTACGTGAAAACCAGATCAGTCAACTCCCGGAATCGATTGGCAAATTAACTAAACTAGTCTATTTATCTCTTATTAGAAACTCAGTGACTGAACTGCCGGATTCAATGAGAAACTTAGGCCTCCTAAAGATGCTTTATCTCGATGTAGGCAACTTAAGCAAACTTCCAGACTGGCTTGGAGAGTTAAAAAATTTGGTAGAGCTTCGCATTAATTACAATCACTTGAGGCATCTACCTGAAGCGATTGGAGACTTACCCGAATTATACACACTAGAAGGAGCAAGTAATATGCTTAACACTATTCCCTCGGCAATAGGCAAATTGAAAAACTTAAGAAATCTTGATCTCCAAGATAATAACTTGGATTCGATCCCAAGCTCCATTAAAAACCTGGAAAACTTAGAGACATTAGAATTACTTAACAACAAGCTGAAATTAGATGATCTCCCTCTTGGATTTTGGAATTTAAAAAAGGTAAGTTGTTTAACGGTAACTGGCTATAATAGTTTTCGGGAGCAGAGACTCGACTGTTTGGAGTCACTCGAAAACTCATGTAATGAGTTCAGACTACTTTGAAATAAATCCCGCAATTTACATTGCGGGATTCTTGAGACTAGTTGA
>CAYMKD010000204.1:0-2863 GCA_964390435.1 uncultured Pseudobdellovibrionaceae bacterium
CCTGGTCACAAATACATATAAGAAAGCCCGATAATTGTGCACAATATATAGTTGAAAGCTCCAATCGCCTTTATGCTTTATCTTGGGATTTAAAAAAAAATGAAATTCTTCCTCTTATGATTCTCTCAAGCAAATCCCCCCGTTTTGTTCCGCAGACCGCTTATTTTGAACTCGTATCTGACATTCATCCGAATCAAAGTTATATTTTGCCATTAAATGACCCTAAACTTATCAAAGCGGCCAGATCGCAAATTAAAAATAAGCACAAGCAAATTTGGTTTGCAAAAATCACTAGTCAAACAAATGGTTTAAATCGTAATTTAAAAAATCCTCTGCAACCCCCTTGGTCATGGAAAATTCTAGAGGTTGACGGAACTTCAGACGTGGGACTCCATGATTGTGATGGCACACCTGAATTAATTGAAGAGTACCTTTATGAGTGGCTCCTCACAGACCCAAGTATCTGTTTATGGAATTTTTATCTTAGTCGTGAATTAAATGTTGCCAACTAGCCGACTGCCCCGAGCTTTCTTCAACCTGAACCTGTATAGTCAGAATAGGTAGACTCTGCCAACTCTTTGCCCAACTCTGAGCTAAATAAGCTGCAAACCCCTCAACACTCGTGTTACTCATAGGCAAAATCTTCACTTCTGCTTTAGGAAAAGAATAAAAACGGTCTCTAAAGTGAACTTCTAATTGCTGATCTTGAGTGGTGATTTTTACTTCTGAGTTTCTCCCCGGCAAGAGTACATACTCGTCAAGTTCCTCAAGTTTTAGCCTAATATCCTTTTTTAAAACATTGAAATCAATGCCGTAGCCTTGCCCAACTATAGATTCTGACTTGAGCTCTACTTTTACCTGTACTTGATAGTTATGACCATGCAATCTTTCAGCTCGTGAGGCATCGAATATTAAAAAATGAGCTGCTGAGAATTTAAAATTTTCTTTATATAAATTTAAGTAAACTTGTGGCATAAGTTGCCTCTACTATGATTTTTGAACTGACACAGCAATTTACTATAGAATCGGCGCGTTATTTGCCTTTTTTACCACCTGAACACCCATGCTCTCGCATGCACGGTCATAGCTTTAAAATTGAACTGGTTTTACGAGGTGAGCTTAAAAAAAGTACCGGTTGGCTCGTTGATTATAACGATATTAAGAAAATTGCAGCTCCCATTATTACACTACTTGATCATCAAGAGCTTAATAAAATTGCGGGTCTTGAAAACCCTACTACAGAAAATATCACTCACTGGCTTTACCAAAAAGTAAAAGCTCAGTTACCTGAACTTTACCAAGTTGTTGTTTCTGAAACTAAGGATACCAGCTGTCGCTATCCTGTTCTTTAAGTGCCGGGCCCTGGGGCCTAAAAAGCGCTTTGGCCAATTTTTACTTTTGAATTAATTGGAAAACTTAAACCTGGGTTTTGAGTTACAAATTCTTTACTAAAGAGCATAACGACCGTACTTCCAAAATGAAATATCCCTAGTTCATTGCCTTTTTTAATTATAACAGGAAACTCATAGTGCCTATGAGTTACAATCTTTCTCTCAGGCAAATAGTTACTTTGTAAGCTGCCATCAAAGCTCACCGTAATTTTACCAACATTTGTAGCTCCTACGAAAACGGCAGCCACTGGACCTTGCTTGGTTTTAATATTAACTACCACTCTCTCATTACGACAAAAAAGATCTTTTACTGATTCAACACTTTTAAAATTAACAGGCCAAAGTTGTCCAGGCACCAAGAGAGCATCCGTGACTTCGCCTATGACTGGCATATGAACTCGGTGGTAATCTGTAGGGCATAAGTAATAAGTTGCAAAATGACCATTCTTATATAGGCTTGAAATTTCTTTGTTTGGGATAAAATCCTTTAGAGAGTATTTTTTACCCTTGGCTTGAATTAACTCTCCCTCATTAATAGTTCCTGATTGAGTAATTAACGAGTCACATGGGTGAATAACAGGATCTTCTGATATAGGTCTTACGCCATTTTTTAACTTTCTTGTAAAAAGATCCTCAAGACTTTTGTATTCTTCAATAGATTTTTCTGCTTCTTGCAGATTGATTTTATAATATTTGGCAAAACTTCGTAAAATTTTGGAATTCACTGGTTCTGGCCAAGAAATTTGTGCCATCTTTCCTACCCAGTGACTAAGGTGATTTTTAGGTAATAGTTTTAAAAAATCTACAGAGCTCAAACCCATCTCAACATTCTCATAACGAAATAGGCTTACTGTCAAAAAAATAATGTGTTATGCATTTTAGTTCATGTGCGCACAAGTGTTCAAAGACATTCAAGTTGGAATTGATGAGGAACTCGAGGAGAAGCTCCAGTGGCTTGCTCCTAATTATAATGAGTACCGAATCCTAAGAGAATCTGTGGATGCACGGTCACGCCATAAAGCTCATTTTATATATACAGTTGAAGTGGCCTTTAATGGCGAATCTTTATCAAAACCTGAATTTTGTTTAGAGAAAATTAACTCTCAAGGACAGATGCCTATTATTATTGGCGCTGGCCCGGCAGGCCTTTTTGCCGCTTTAAGACTCGTAGAGCAAGGGGTTAAGTGCCATCTCTTTGAGAGAGGCTCCCAAAGCAATGAAAGAATTAAAGGAATTAACCACTACTGGCGTTATGGCAAATTAGATTCTAGAAACAATGTTTGTTTTGGTGAAGGAGGCGCCGGCCTCTACTCTGATGGAAAACTCATTACCAGAATAAAGTCCCCTCATATTCCCTATGTCATGAGACGTCTCGTTGACTTTGGTGCTCCTGCAGAAATCGAATACCTATCAAATCCTCACGTGGGCTCAGACCGAATTCGCAGAGTGATTCCAAAGCTTAGAGAACACCT
>CAYMKD010000204.1:2873-5222 GCA_964390435.1 uncultured Pseudobdellovibrionaceae bacterium
TCATTTTGACACGCAAATTAAACAACTCTTAGTGCAAGACAATCATATTCATGGTGTTAAAACCGAACGAAATGAAGTTTTTAAATCAGATCATATTATTTTAGCCACAGGTCATTCGGCACAGGATATTTTTGATCATCTAGCGGAAATTGGAGTCCATATGGAGGGTAAATCCTTTGCTTTTGGACTGAGAGTAGAACATCCACAAAAACTTATTAATCAAATTCAATATAGAGAGTTTTCTGAACATCCCAAATTAGGTTCTGCCAACTACCGACTTGCAGATCATAATCACAAAAAACAAATTGGAGTTTATAGTTTTTGTATGTGTCCTGGTGGTTATGTCCTTTCCAGTGGCACTGAAACTGATGGAGTTGTCAGCAATGGCATGAGTAATTTTAAACGCAACTCTCCTTTTGCAAATGCAGCCATTGTCGTCAGCATTGATCATGAGAAAAACTTTAAAGACGATATTTGGGGCGGCTTAAAACTCCGTCGTCAGATTGAAAAGTCAGCTTTTAGAATGGTGCAAGAAGCTGGTGGTAGTCATCAACTCCCAACCCAAGGGCTTCTGGATTTTATAAATCAAAAACCCACAAAAGAAATTTTACCTAACTCATGCCCCTCAGGAGCAAAAGCTATTCGACTCGATCAACTCTTGGCTGATTCGATCTATACAGAGCTTAGTCAAAGTTTAGAAAAGTTTGATAAGAAAATGAAAGGCTTTTTAAGTCCCCAAGCTCAGCTCTTCGGCATGGAAACTAGAACTTCTTGTCCTATCCGTGTTACACGCCATCCTGACACATTACAAAGTATCTCTCACTCAGGACTTTATCCTTGTGGGGAAGGAGCCGGCTACGCGGGCGGAATTACCTCGGCCGCTTGTGATGGGATTCGTATTGCTGATCAAATTGTCTCACAACTCTCGAGTCAAGCTGTCTCAAAAAAATTATAATTTCTCTGAGCAAAACTAGACAGCCTCTTAAAATAAGTGCTAGAAACTAAGTATGGAATTTAAATATCAGTCAGGTTTTGGCAATTATTTTTTTAGCGAAGCTCTTGCTGGCTCTTTGCCAAAAGAGCAAAATTCTCCTCAAATCGCCCCTAAAGGTCTCTATGCAGAACAACTTACGGGTTCTGCCTTTACGGCCCCCAGAGCTCAGAATTTATACTCGTGGCTATACCGTGTATTCCCTTCCGTAAAACATAGCCCTTTTGAAAAATTAGAATCCTTAACGCAAACTACTTTTTTAAAGCCAAAACATATTAATCCAAATCAAATGCGCTGGAACTCACTTCCACAATTAAAAAAGCCCACAGATTTTATTGAGGGTATTCAAACAGTTTGCGGAGCAGGATCTCCGGATTCAGTTCATGGCCTTCGAGTTCATCTCTATCGTGCTAATAAAAACATGAAAGATCGCTATTTTATGAATGCCGATGGAGATTTTTTAATTCTTCCTCAATCGGGCCAGCTTTTAATTAAAACAGAGCTTGGCTTTATGACTTTAGAACCTACTGAAATGGCCGTTATTCCAAGAGGAATGAAGTGGCAAATTGAACTCTTAGATAAAGAGGCCAGTGGTTATATTTGTGAAAACTTTGGCGCTCCTTTTAAACTTCCTGATCTTGGCCCTATAGGCGCTAATGGTTTAGCCCATCCAAGACATTTTTTAACTCCAACAGCCGCTTTTGAAGATAAAACTGGAGATTTTGAACTGATTGGTAAATTTGCTAATGAACTATGGACCTGCAAAATAGATCACTCGCCCCTTGATGTTGTTGCCTGGCATGGCAACTATGCTCCTTATAAATATGATCTTAAACTTTTTAACACAATCAACACGGTGAGCTTTGATCATCCAGATCCTTCTATTTTTACAGTGCTCACCTCTCCTACAGACACTGCAGGAGTTGCGAACGTTGACTTTGTTATATTCCCACCTCGTTGGATGGTAGCTGAGAATACCTTTAGACCTCCTTATTTTCACCGCAACTGCATGAGCGAATACATGGGGCTTATTCATGGTGAGTATGATGCAAAAACAGGCGGTGGATTTATTCCAGGCGGGGGAAGTCTTCATAACTTCTATTCTGCTCACGGCCCAGATAATGAAACTTTTGAAAAAGCCTCAAGTGCAGATCTTAAACCACAAAAAATTAAAGATACTTTGGCTTTTATGTTTGAAACCCGTTACCCGTATTATGTAACAGACTTAGCACTTACAGATGGTTTCTTGCAGAAAGATTACCAAAATTGTTGGCAGGGCTTTAAAAAGAATTTTAAAAACTAAAAACTGCCCCACATGATTGTCCTTGGCAGATAAGGTCACTTATCAGATCCTATCT
>CAYMKD010000205.1:0-5218 GCA_964390435.1 uncultured Pseudobdellovibrionaceae bacterium
TAAAGGTTATCAGGTAAAAACTGCTGAGAATGGCCAAGTAGCCTTAAAAATGATCCAAGACCAACCCGTTGACATTTTAATTAGTGATGTTCGAATGCCTCAACTTTCTGGAAGCTCTTTAATTAAAGAGCTTCATGGAAAGCCTTATCAACCTCACTACAATATTCTTATAACCGCCTATGACGATATAAATATACAAGAAGCCTCTGGCTACGGGACTCGTAGTTTATTTAAAAAGCCCTTTAAAATTGATGATCTTGTTCACACAGTTCATGAATTCTACTTAGCAGATCAGTAACTCAAAAAAATTTTATCATTTTTTGATACTCCCCATTTAACCAAATAAGTAATTCAAAAAATTTATCTGTGTAATATCGCTAGACGACTTATTATTTTTAGACTACGGACCTTGTCGGTTTATAGATTACATAGCTGTCAGTGCACTTAAACATAGAGGCTAAAAAGTTAAGAGTAACTATGAATTATTTTCTTATTTTGTACTTACACTGATATTTTATATTTTAAAAAGTATCGACAGAGTGTGTAAATAATATTAGTTGGAATTGTTTTTATATTGAATTGCTAGACAGTCCACTTCTTCCTCGTTATTCTTTATTTAAGCAAAAGCAACTTTGTCATCAGGAGGATGCATGTCTCACTCACAAAACTCGATAAACATTTGGCTCTATAGCTCTTCAGCTGACATAGTAAATTTGCGCAAACTAAGCATTCCTGCAGGCTTTAATATTATATGCTTTGAACTTAGCATGCTTGGTTCCATTAAAACTATTACTGCGCCAACTCCGCATGCCATAGTATGCCCCTTAAAAATTGATAATAGTTTTTTTGATGAACATTTTGACTCTTTACCAAATAGACCCCTTTTCTTTATCCACGGAGTACGCCGTTTTGAGGACGCTCTTTTTGCCCTCTCAAAAGGTGCAGCTGATACCTGTGCAGAGAATATAAGTTGGCCCACATTGCTGGCTAAAATCCAGTACACAAACTTTGATAAAGCTAGAAAAAGCTCTGACAATAGCACCCTAGACACTTATAACAACCCACTTTTTCATCACCTTACTCTACGCGAGCATCAAATTGTTTTTGCCTTTTTACAGTCAAAAAATTGGATACTAAAAAGAGAAGATTTATATAAAATAATTTGGGGCAAGGTTTCAGTTCACCCTAAAACACTTGATGTTCATCTTTTCAATTTAAGAAAAAAACTCAGACAAGTTAAGTATGACATCCAACTAGTATCTATTGGGACGTGGAAGCTAGTGAAAAATGCTGAAGTTGCTGATTTAGCCGAGAGTGATCTCGTAGAAAAAGCCTAGAACTTCATCAGGGTCTAACCCTAAACAGTTAGATAAAGAGAAAATGTGATGAAGAGGTATTTTTGATTCTCCAGACTCATATTCGCATAAAAAACTTGCAGATTCTAAGCCTATCTCTTTCGACACAAAATGGGTTGTTAACCCAAGCTCAATTCTTTTTCTTTTAAAAAACTGCCCCACTTTGACTGCCGCAAATGAACGAACTTGTTTTTTATTAAGTGCTATCATGAAAAAACTGTACCACTCTCAAACTCAACTTGACAAGATTTTCGTATGGTCTGTAAGTAGTCATGCATGGAATTACAATCAAATCAAAAGTCATACCACAGCCAAATCTCACGAAATATTCAACTCTTAAAAGAGTTTTTGCTCCGCCATAACATAATTCCACATGAGACGCACCAAGAGGTTAATTTTTCTTTAGCTCCTACATATTTACAAGTGGCTATCGATCGTATGATTTCTGAATATCTTCAGGTTTGCGAAGACCTTGAAAAAAACCAAGAGCCCTTTTTGAACTCAAGAAGAGCTTTATGGAGTTTTTTAAAACTCAAGAAATTTACTTTTCATGAGGACTTATTTCCAAAAATTGAAGAGAATGATTGTATAGAAATTTATGATTTAAATGGCATTCAGCTTTTTAGATCTTTTGATTTTTTCAAAATTTGCAGCTACTCAATTGAAGAAATACTCGTGCATCCATTTCATGAGCTATTTTATCGCGAACCCGAAATATCAAGCTTAGTAATGAAACAGTTCCAAGAAATTATTGAGGGCAAGCTGACTTGTGTTCAAAAACCAATCTACCCCGAACACTGGGTAACAGAGCTTAAAGCAAAAACTCCAAGAGCTACCTATATGATTCCTGGAGTGATTGCTCCACTTAAACAAGCAAACAACATGAAAGCTTTTGTCCATACCTTTCAAGTTGTTAGCTCAAATAAAACATCTGCATCTTAAAACTAAGCTACCTTTTTTAACTTTGCCGTAGCTTGATTTATTTCCTCTAGCATTTTTGAGTACAAGACAACACTCATTTGCAAATTTCTAATTATATCATTTTGCTCTTGATCTGGTAGGCCTTTAAGTAACTCTAAACCATCTTTAAAGTGATGTTGATCTACTTCAGCATGCAATCTTATAAAACCCACAACTTTTTTATCATAAATTGCTTCTAAGCGAGTTAAAAGCTTAGGGCCTTGTATACTTGCAAGCCCCTCTAAGCACAGCGCATAGCCCATAAGTGAAGAGGCCTCACAACGCTCTAAAAAATAATATTGCAAACTAGAAATCATATCTGCAGACATCATAAGAGGTATATTATCAATCTTATAACCTAATTTTTCCAAATCTTTTAAAGCTACAAGATCATGATGAGACTCTTCCTTTAAATGATTTACCCACATATAGTGTCTCTCGCGATCTTCAAGATGGCTGTTGCCTGCCGCTAAGCCAATAAATCTTGTGGTATGTCTTACTAGATAATAAGTTTGTGCTAACCAGTAAGCATAATTATTTTGATCTTCCCAATTGAAGTTATTTACATTTTCACATAAATTATGCACTTCTTTTTCAAACGCATTCATAATTTTCTCAGTACTCACTTACCCCTCCTAGGCAACTTGTAATAATGGATTTTTAATTTTATTTTCTTCTTTAAAGGACGCTCTCTCTTGCCACAACTTCTCCACAACGCTCTCGATCTTAGGAATTTCTCTATACAGCAGTTTCTGTCTCTCAAATAAAACCAAGTCGACATCAACTCCATGAAGCTTTTGATTTTGAACTAATGGCTCTGCTCCAGCTTCAAAAGTAGCTTTATTCATGCCTTTATTGTTGCGAACAGCCCCCAGCATGCTCTCACAGCCACTTCCTAAAAAGTGCTTTACTACCATTCCCATCTGCAAAGCCTTAATTGAAATTTCTGCGTTTGATTTTCGCCACTTAGGCGCGACCGTAAAATAAGAGCAAACCAAAACATTTTGCCCCGGAAATCTTTCTGAAAGCATTGCCAAAGTCTCTTTGGGCCATGCTTTTACAAAAGAATCGTCTCGCCAAACCTGGTGACTCATATCAAATGCAGTAAAGAAAGCTAATGAAGCTGGTTGGTCTTTATAAAATAAAGCACCAATCTCATCATTTCTTGTAAAATCATCGCTTGGAATATAGTCATTACCATCAAGTTCAAATAGTGTTTCTTGCCAGGTTGCTTTCCACATATTGTAAACAGCCAACACTTCCTTAGAAGATCTACTTATTGATTGGCGGTAATTAAGCACTCGGTATTTAAAATTAGATAAATAGTCATCCATGCTTTCAATTGTGTAGACACAAGCGTATGCCCGTAAAGACAAGTAAAGGAAACTTAATTAGAAGCTGGATCTTTATCTTAATTAATCGATGACTCTTTAGACATCACCGCGGTTCGTAATAATTCATTACGATTAATAAATTCACGAGGAATTTTATCACTGTAATTCGCAAAGAATTGTCGATGCCCATCTAATTCTTTTGACCATGTTTCTGGATCAAGGGCCGTTAACATTTTATATCTAGATTCAGAAAAGTTTTCTTGCCCAGACCAATCAAGATCAGAATAACTTGGCATATAACCAAGCCATGTTTTTTCTGCTTTAGCTTCACCACGAATACGTTCCACAATCCATTTAAGTACACGCATGTTTTCACCATAACCTGGCCAAGCAAATGCACCTGTCTCATCTTTTCTAAACCAGTTAACACTAAAAATAGGCGGAGGATTTTTAAGCTTGCTACCAAAATCAAGCCAATGCTGAAAATAATCAGCCATGTTGTAGCCACAAAATGGCAGCATCGCAAATGGATCACGACGCACTTGCCCCACAGCTCCTGTTGCTGCTGCTGTTGTTTCTGAAGCTGTAGTCGCCGCAACATACACACCACTTTCCCAGTCAGGAGCTTGGTAAATAAGTGGAACAGTATCAGCTCTGCGACCACCAAATATGAAAGCACTTATAGGAACACCTTCTGGATGATCCCAACTTTCATCTACTGAGGGACACTGCTCAGCTGACACAGTAAATCGTGCATTCGGATGAGCTGCTTTTCGTCCACAATCAGGGGTCCACGATTGCCCTTGCCAATCTGTGAGCTTTGCTGGAGGAGTTGGAGTCATCCCCTCCCACCAAACATCGCCATCTTCAGTCAAAGCCACGTTTGTAAAAATCGTATTTTTAGATATTGTTTTCATGGCATTTGGATTTGTGCTCATAGAAGTCCCAGGAGCAACACCAAAAAAACCAGCTTCAGGATTAATTGCACGAAGCTTGCCATCTGCTCCGGCCTTAATCCACGCAATATCATCACCAACAGTTGTTACTTTCCAACCATCAAATGCTTTAGGTGGAATCAACATTGCAAAATTAGTTTTGCCACAAGCACTTGGAAATGCCGCAGCCACATAATTTTTTTGCTTATTTGGAGATTCAACGCCGAGAATAAGCATGTGTTCAGCCAACCACCCTTCTTCGTAGCCCATGTTAGAAGCAATTCTAAGTGCAAAACACTTTTTACCTAAAAGAGCATTGCCACCATAGCCACTTCCAAATGACCAAATAGAACGCGCTTCTGGATAGTGAACAATGTACTTTTCAGGATTGCATGGCCATGCAACATCCTTCTCACTGGCAGCTAACGGTTTACCCACAGTGTGAAGTGCCTTTACAAAATCACCATCCGAACCCAACTGAGCAAGCGCTTGAGAACCCATGCGAGTCATGATTTTCATATTCACCACTACGTATGGAGAATCACTTAGTTCCACTCCTAATTGAGAGAGGTTTGAGCCCACAGGTCCCATAGAAAATGGAATTACATACAAAGTACGTCCCTGCATACAACCT
>CAYMKD010000206.1:0-5168 GCA_964390435.1 uncultured Pseudobdellovibrionaceae bacterium
AACTATAATGGGATATGAGATTGAAGATTTGGAACTTAATTTTGGATCAAGTTATGCCTATGGTTACTTTGATATGAAGCTAGATTCACCATATCGTATTTATGAGTTATTAAAACCTGAGCTTGTAGCTTTTCTAAAAGATCTAGAGAATGGGAATGCCTTTGCTTCTCGTCACTTTAAATCAGGGCTACAGGTGTTGTGGGCCGTATTTGGACAAATAGCAGCTATTTAATAAGATAAATATATTACTTTTTTAGATGAATACTGGATGTAAATGCTTGCTCTATACGAGTACAAAAAGTAAAAATATTTTATGGAGCGCTATAGAAAAGACGGTAATTTTTACTGCATTGATCTAAAATTTAATGATTATAAACAACTGTATGATGGAAGAGATCCTGCCCCTTTCAGAGAAAGAGACCTCGATGAAAATCTAGCTCGATATTTAATTATGAGCTATGAGGAAATTCATCATAAAAGCAATGTTAAGATTGTATTGAGAAAAACTGATTCAACATCTAAAGAGCAAGAACAGGATTTTATTGTAGCAATTCATAGTTATTTTTCGCACGAATCCTATAAAGTTGAGTATGAAATGAAACAACTCTTTAAGTTAGGGCGCATGAGTCTTTTATTTGGATTATTATTCTTAATAATTTGTGTAGTTGTGGCCACTCGAATAATTGGAGCTGATACTATTATTCATGAAGCTTTAAATGAGGGGCTCATTATTATGGGTTGGGTGGCCTTATGGAGACCTATAAATATATTTTTATATGAGTGGTGGCCATTATTGAAAAAAAGAAAAATCTATGAAGAGCTCTCAAAAATTAAAATAGAATTCAATTTAACATGAGACAATTTGTCAAAATTATCTAGTAATCGTAACAAAAAATAACCTGCAATATTTTTTATAAATCATCAAGTGCGGCACGTTTCAGTCAAAATATTGTTCAAAAAAATAAAATAGGAAATATTAAGATTTTCTACTGGGTATTGCATTAAGTTTATATCCATGTTTTTTACGGACTTAAATCTTTTTGAAATATTTAAGAGGAGTAGCATATATGGTAAATCAAACTCCTGAGTCTTTTAAGTCGAGGTCAGTTTTTAGGCAATATCAAAAAAAATATGATATCGATTTTTTGAGCAATATTCTTAATTTTATTCAAGCTGGAGTTTATATCTATGATGTTGAGCAAAAGAGATGTGTATTTGTAAATAAGCAGCTTTGTAAAATTATCAAATATGATGAATTTAGCCTTGAGCTGTTTTCTGCTGATGAGTTTACTGAGTTAATTCACAGAGAGGACCGAGAGGTTGTAACTCAGTACATGGAAAATATACTGAGGTCCTCTGATGCTGAAGAGTTTGAAGCTGAGTACCGATTTAAATCTAGGGATGGGCAGTGGGTTTGGTGTTTATCTAAGGCTAGTGTTTTTGAGAGAAAAGCAGATGGCAGCGTTCAAACTATTATTGGAACTATATTGGATATTACCAAAAAAAAAGAATTAGAAAATCATTTGAAAAATCAAAAAACAGTCCTTGATATTTCTTCAATCGTTACTGAAACTAACGTGGATGGAAAAATAACCTATGCAAATGACAAGTTTTGTAATGTTTCTAAGTACACAAGAGAAGAATTAATTGGAAACACTCATCGCATTATTAATTCTGGCATACATTCTAGAGAGTTTTTCTCTGAACTGTGGAAAACAATAACATCAGGTAATATTTGGCAAGGCAAAATCTGTAATAAAGCTAAAGATGGTCGTTATTATTGGGTTGACACAGTTATTGTACCTTTTTTTGATTCTGATGGGAAACTTTATAAGTATGTTTCTGTAAGACATGAAATTACTTTCGAAAAAGAACTACAAGAACAACTAAAGAATCAGATTCAATTAGCTGAAAGTGCAATCAACTCGTCTAATTTAAAAGGGGAGTTTATTTGTGAACTAAGTCATGAGATTAGAAATGCTCTAAATAGTATTTTAGGGTTTGCGCAAGTTCTTGATGAGTATGAAATGCGCGCTGAGCAAAAAGACTATTTAAAACGCATTCATGCTGCATCAGAGCACATTTTAAAACTACTGAGTAATACACTAGATGCTTCAAGATTGCAGTCTTCAAAGCTTACATTAGATAAATCTTTAATAGATATTCGCAGTGTTTTAAATGAAGTTGCTGATATGGTTAAAATTAGCATTAAAAATAAAGGTTTAAAATTTAATCTTGAAATTTTTGATGATGTTCCATCAGAAATTCATGGAGATAGGTATCGAATTTCGCAAATTCTGCTTAACTTAATTGGCAATGCCATTAAATTTACTGAACACGGCGGGATTACGCTCACATTAAAAAAAGTTAAGGATTCAAAAGATAATAAGTTTTATTTATGTTTTAGTGTTAGGGATACGGGGCGAGGTATACCGAAAGAAAAGTTAAAATATGTATTTAAAGAGTTTGAGCAATGTAGTCTTAAAGACTCTAAGTGTGGTAGTGGCCTTGGGTTAGCTATTAGTAAAAAATTAGTTGAACTAATGAATGGCAAAATTTGGGTTAAGAGCAAATATGGCATAGGTACAAGTATTTATTTTCAAATACCTTTATAAAATATATAATGTTATGTTATTTCAGTTATGCATTTTTTTAGTATTATAAGAGTCATTATAGTTTTGCTTATAATTATTGTGCCAGAATCTCTAGTTCACAATTTTTTATTTCCATATACAAGAAAAAGTGCCTGCCATAAGATTTTCGATTACAACACAAACTTTATTGAAACTGGATGGCGAACAAGCACACTTCCTCGTGCAGAATCAGCACAAATTTTTCCTAACTGGGGAGATAAAAAGGAGCCCGTAGTTAGATTTGAACTAAGACCAAATGAGTATGCTGCCCGTGGTAAAAGAGCAGAGCTCACAGATCCCTATATTCCTCCTGGTAATTCCAATTTAATTTATAAATTTAGTACTTTTATTCCTGAGGAATTCCCATCGCAAATGAATAATTCTACAGTAATGGCTCAGTGGCATACTATTGCTAGTTTTAAACCACCTGTTGCAGTTCGCTATAGATATGGCAGATTAGATATTACTCTAGATCATTTTAATAGAGGAACTCCAGATCCTAAAAAGAGCGGGCAAATAAGAATTGCTCGTATTGAAAATTTTAGGAAAAATGTTTGGCATGATTTTATTTTTGATATTAAGTGGTCAGCAAAAGAAGATGGTTGGGTAAAAGTATTTCTCAATCAAAATTTAATAGCAGACTATCGAGGACAAACTCAGTACATGGAAGAAGCAGATATTGGAGCTTTTTTTAAGTATGGAGTTTATGTAGGAAATGAGCTTGAGGCGCCCATTTGGGCACTGCACGGACCATATGAAAGAATTCATGTGAACTGCTTATAAATGTTTAAATGATAAAATAAATCTCAGAATTGCATGATTTAAGAGGTCACAAATTTATTGGAACTATTTTTTCTTACAAAAAAGAGCGCCTACTGAGTACTTGCCAGCTCCAGAAAAGAAAATTGATATAGCAATTACTAGGTACAAAAATGGCAATTCTTTTTGACCAAAGGGATCACTGCCATGCACTCCAAAAAATGCCACTGCCATGGTAAAGGCAAGCATCGCAGCTGCAGGTCTTGTAAAGAGGCCTATGGCAATGAGAAGTCCTCCTAAAAACTCAGCCCCTGTTGCACACCAGGCAAAAAAAACAGGCAAAGGAAAACCTAAGCTAGTCACACCCTCAATAAATCTTTCTGAGGGGGGAAGCTTTCCAAGTCCATGGCTGAAGGCCATGGCCAAACCAGCAGCTACTCTTATAATGAGAAGACCAAGATCAGTTGAAGTTTTGCATGCAAGTGATTTTATTTTCATATTTCTGTGCCCTTTTTAATATGTTTTAAATAAGGCTAGCGACATTGAGAGCAAGTGTCTAGTTTTAAGAAAGAGTATCTTTTAATGCAATGGGACTAAGAGGGGTTGTTTTTAATTAAATTTCTTTATAGATAAGAATACTTATGTGCAGAAGTTAAACTCCAAAATATATCAGAACAATTTATTTTATTAAAAAAGAAAGGTCATCATAATGAAGATGCAAACTTTTAATCTGACCTCGCTTAAAGAATTAAATACTAAAATAGCGCAACTCGTTTCATCTAAACTTTGGGCAAAAGTTGTTGCTGGCCTTGTTTTAGGTTTGCTTACCGGATTTATTTTAAGTCAGGAGATTCCCTTTCTGTCGCAAGAAACAAAGCTAAGTATTGGAAGCTGGCTTATGCTTCCCGGGCAGTTGTTTCTTAGAATAGTGCAAATGATTGTTATACCACTTGTTTTTGCGTCAATAATTCGAGGAATTGCTGGTAGTGAGAATGTTGATCAGTTAAAAAAACTAGGTCTTAGATTGGTTCTTTACTTTATATTTACAACAGTTGTTGCAATTAGTATAGGCACAGTCACAGCTCTTTTAATTCAACCAGGTTCTTATGTAAGCACTTCTGAAGTAAGTAAAAGTAAAGAAGCTGCCCCGACAATAGCAGATAGTAAAATATCTGAAAATTTTCCTGAAGTAGCAATGCCAGAAAGAGTTGTTTCGCTGCTGCCAGAAAATCCTTTAGCTGCTATGAATGAAGGCAACCTTTTACAAGTGGTTTTATTTTCTATTATATTTGGCTTGGCACTCATTGTAATGAACTCAGCACAAGCGGCACCTATATTGAATTTACTCGAAGCTATACAAGAGGTTTGTTTAACTGTTGTTAAATGGGCGATGTATTTGGCCCCGTTTGCAGTTTTTGGAATGTTAGCTAATACTATTCTATCTACTGGATCTGAGGCTCTTTATGGTTTAGCTGTATATGTAGCAACTGTGCTGCTGGCACTATTTGTTATGCTCATTTTTTATATGTTAATTGTTACTTTTATTGCGCAAAAAAATCCATTTAAATTTATTAAGAAAGTTATTCCAGTACAGCTTTTAGCATTTTCTACATCTAGTTCAGCTGCTGTTATGCCTCTTTCGATTAAGACAGCAGAAGAGGATTTGGGAATAAGCTCATCCGTATCTCAATTTACGATTCCTTTAGGGGCTACAATTAATATGGATGGAACAGCATTATATCAAATTGTAGCCATAATTTTTTTAGCTGGCGTTTT
>CAYMKD010000207.1:0-5154 GCA_964390435.1 uncultured Pseudobdellovibrionaceae bacterium
TAAAAAATTGTTAAACTCTGGAATTTTCTCTACGGGTTCATTGGTTGCATATTTAATGCGTTCATCAATTTCTTTAATAGAAAGTTGATCAGAGTTATGAATGACATACATAAATGGGTAGCGATCGCCTTCAAATTTTCTATCAACACTTACGGCTGCAGCTACAGTATCAAAGTGGACAATTTTTGATTTCTGAGTCCAAAAATTGCGAACAAAACCAGCATTCATACGTGGATGATTTTTCAATGTTCGTGAAATAGCTTGTACATAATAGGAAGTTCGACTGCCTTCTCTTTTTAATTTTGCAAACTTAGGGGCATGAACCTTGGCAACAACAGTACCCGGAACTGAGTAAGGACAAGCTGTCATAACCATATGCATGTGTTCTCTGAGTGCAGTGAATTGATTTGCAGAACTCATAAAGCCCTCCCTGTTTCTGTTTTATAGATTTGCTCAGAAAAATCTAATTGGCTGCAGTCTAGATTTTTACCCTTAGCTATTTGATCAAGATATTTTATAATATGGTCAGGTGGCTGTAGAACGATTTGTCCGCTGTGATCTGTTAGTGCATGCTCTACTTGACCATAAGCATGAATATTATTTTTGCTCATTAGAAGGTGAGTGAATTCGGATTGATTTGTCTGAGAACTTGATAAGCGAACAGCAACTGTAATAAAGTCATCAGATCGTAGTGGTTTGCGAATGGAAACTTGGTATTTGTAGACGGGGAGATAAAATCCAAGTTTTGCTAAAACGGCCATATCAAAGTTATAGTGCCTGCATAGAGCGTGTCTTGCATTTTCAAAGTAATTTACATAGTGCCCATTCCAAACAACACCGTAAGCATCAATCTCATTGAAGCGTGGATGTCCAACATGATAGATAAAGTAACGATGGGTTTTGCCCCTGAAGTTTATAAGTTTAAATTTTTCTTCTTCATGATTCATGGGAAGTGCTCCAGTAACCAGAAGACTCAACTACAAAAGCTCCATGTAGGCCTCCGGGACTCAATACAGAAATAAGTGTTTTTGTTCCAATAGGCTCACAGCAAGCAGCAATTAATTGGTAAATTGGTGCAGTTGCTGATTCACCTAAAAGACTTTTTAGTCTAACGATCTCTGGTTTGTTTTTATCTTGAAAAATTTCAACAATGGCAGCTTCTTCCATTTTTTGAACGGTTTCATGGCCATTGTCGGCAAGTTGAATTCGATCTATACTTAGATCGCCAATAGCTTGACTTAAAATTTTGATGTGAGTTTGTGTATCTGTAGGCCAGCGATAATTAGCTATTCTTGAGTAACCATAGGCTATATTTAAAATGCGACCATAGGTACCAGATTTTTCTGAAGAAAGAATTATAGTGGAAGCTCCTTCTCCTGGTAAACAAGAGTTCTGTTCATTATTAAAGTAGCTATTCATTTTAGCATGAGCATCAAAGACAACTTGTGATAAATAATCAATGGAGCCAGCAGCACAGGTATTTATGTGCCCAGCAGCTAGCATTTGTATTCCAGTAAAGAGAGAAAGAAATCCAGAGCCACATTTTGCAGAAACGTTTACACTTGGTCCTTTAATGCCAGTTTCAATAGCTATATTACAATTAGAGGCATTTGCGGATACTAAAGAGAAAGTTTTGGGACTCACAGTTTGTGGGCCAGTTAAAATCAAATCTTTTAGATAGTCTGCTGTTAATGAAGATTGAGTTTCGCAACAAAAGAAAATTCCCATTTCACTTAAATCTTCTTCACTCCATGTATGTGGGCTTGATTGTAAGGCTAATTTTGTTGCAGCAATGCCAAGTCTAGAAAAAATATCATAACGTCCTACTCGATTTGGTTTAATAAACTTTTTTACGTCAAAGTTTTTAACCATAGCTGCTTGTTTTAAATTTGGATTTGAATTTTCCCACCGATCGATGTTGGTAAATGCTTTGTGGGAATTTTTATAGTTTTTTGCAAACTCTTCAAAGCTTTCTCCCCAAGGGCTCACAAGGCCTATTCCATCTATGCTTGCTTGCATCATACGAACCTCGCAAATAACACGCTTGAATTATTTCCACCAAAACCAGCACTGTTGCACAAAACATAATCAACAGTTTTGCTCTGAGTTTCTTTAATAACATTAATAGACATTTCAGGATCCAATTCGGTGAAATTTTGAGTTCCTGGAATTGCCTTCTCAGTTATGGAGAGTACGCAATTGACTGCTTCTACAGCACCAGCAGCTCCCATGCAGTGCCCAATTAAGCTTTTTATTGAATTAACAGGCACTTTATAATTTTCAAATATTTTATTAATTGCACGAGCTTCAACAACATCATTCATTGGTGTTGCTGTGCCATGAGCATTTACATAAGTAATTTGCTCAGGAGAAACTTTTCCCATGGTCATGGCTTTTTGCATTGTTTTTAAATAGCCGTAAGCTTCTGGATGAGGAGCCGTTAAATTGTGCCCTTCCCCAATAGCACCATAACCGACAAGTTCAGCTAAAATATTAGCACCTCTCTTTTTAGCAAACTCGTAGTCTTCAAGAACAAGAAGTCCGGCGCCTTCGCCAAATGATAAGCCGGCTCTTTTTTTATCAAAAGGTCTGCAGGGAAATGGGCTAACACTTTGTAATGAATGAAATCCAGAGAATGTAAATTCACTAAACCCATCTGTGCCACCAGCGACCATCGCATCGACTAGGCCCAAGCGAATAAGATCATAAGCAAGGCCAATAGCAACGCCAGAAGAAGAGCAAGCTGTTAAAATGCTATTTCTTGGTCCCATTAAATTATATTTTTGGCTAAATACATTTACTGCAGAATCCCAATTTATGTAGAGTAAATCCCTACGAGAAGCTTTCTTTGAATCTTTATTGAGATAGTTACGGTAGTAGTTTTCGCTTTCAAATACAGCACATGCGGGACCTGCTAAGTAGGCGCCAATTCTGTCAGGTGAAACAGCATCTAAAATGCCGCTTTGCTCTAGAGCTTCTGTGCCTGCATTTAGCAAAAACTGAGTAGTTCTAGGGAAGCGTTTTTCAGGGCCACTAATTTCTGATTCAATATTTTTTACAGTAGAACCTATTTGTACGGGATATGCTGAGCAATTAAAGGTGTCTATTGGTCCAATGCCTGATTTTAGTTTAAATAGGCTATCAGCAAAATTTTTAGTTTTATTGCCAATTCCCGATGTAATGCCTAAGCCGGTAATAACAACTCGACTCATATCGCCCCTCCCCAGAGAACTTCCCTTATTAATAGGTCCAATGTTACTAGTAGAGCAAAGCGAAAGTAGACATTGAAAAATGATGTGTATGTATTTTTTTTACAGTGATGAAAAGAGTGCAGGTTTTACAAAAATTAAAAAAATAGTGCTAATGCTCGTATCGTAATTCTATATATAGATGCTCATTGCAAGAAACACATAAGTTTAGGGGGCGAATGTGTCATCTCACCACTTATTTTCAATTAAAGACCTATCTTTTTCATATAAAATTGCTGAGCAGCATTTTAGTGCTTTGAATAAGGTGCAGTTGTCTTTGCCTAAGTCGAAGTTAATTTGTTTGTCAGGCCCCTCAGGATCAGGAAAAACAACTCTTTTAAATTTATTGGGCCTTATAGAACCAATCCAGCAAGGCACGATTTACTTTGAAGATATTAATTATGCAGATTTAAATGAGGGCAAAAAAAATAATCTTAGACGTCATCAGTTTGGTTTTATTTTTCAACAATTTCTTTTATTTCCAAATATGACAGCTTCAGAAAATGTTGAGTTCTTTTTGTATAGGCAAGGAGTGCCGACAAATGAAAGACAAAAAAGAGTGCAAGAAAGTTTAACTGCTGTTGGACTTTCACAACATCAATCTAAAAAACCATTGCAGATGAGCGGGGGGCAGAGGCAAAGAGTGGCCATCGCACGAGCTCTTGCGAAACAACCGAAAGTTGTCATAGCCGATGAGCCAACAGCAAGTTTAGATCAAAAAAATGGTAAAGAAATCATGGGCCTTCTAAAAAAAATAAATCAAGAAAGAGAAGTAAGTATTTTATTATCTAGCCATGATTTAATGGTTCAAAGCCAATGTGAAATTAATATTCATTTAATTGATGGTGCAATCGTCAACGAAAAATCTCACAAGGAGCTAACATGTTAATTCGCGTTGCCATTGCAAACCTACAAAGACACCGCCGCCGTACTGTGGCTTTAGTATTAACTATGTCTCTTGGAGCTGCATCCATTTTTTTAGCCCAAGGGTTTAATAATGGACTTATCTCTGCGTACCGAGAAAATGCAATACACTCAAGATACGGTGATGGGCAAATTTATACAAGAGGATATCGTGATGAGGTTTTTAGTAAGCCATGGGAGCATTGGTTAGACAACTATGGAGAACTAAAGAAAACTTTAAACGAAATGTCTGCGGTTGCTGGGGTCTACCCACGAGTTAGTTTTTTTGCACTTCTATCAAATGGTGAAACTTCAATGAGTGCAATGGGAGAAGGGATCGACGGGGCTGCGGAAACTGGATTTTTTAAAAGTTTAAGAATTGTAGATGGTGAATCATTCAAGGGGCAGCCAGATGGAGTCGTCGTTGGTTTTGGTTTAGCAAAAGCTCTGCAATTAAAACCAGGTTCAAGACTAACTGTATTAACAAATACCATTAACGGTTCTATGAATGCAGTGGACTTAATTGTTACTGGAGTTTTTCAAACGGGCTCTAAAGATTTTGATGATCAAGTTTTTCGCTTTGATATTGCGCAAGCTCAACAGCTTTTAGATACGGATCGGGTTGAGAAAGTAGCCATTGGCTTACAAAAAGGAGCTCAGTGGGAAGACCTTAAAGAACCGCTCGAATCTCAATACCCAAATGTTGAGGCTATAAGGTTTGAGAATATAGATCGGATATATTATCAAAATGCAGTTAATATGATCAATAAACAGTTTACGGTTGTACTTGTTATTATTTTATTAATAGTGAGTTTAGGGATTTTCAATGCCGTTTCTACTTCTGTATTTGAACGTAAACAAGAAATTGGCAACTTAAGAGCCAATGGCGAATCTAATATGGATGTTATTAAGCTTATTTGTTACGAAGGTGGCTTACTGGGGTTTATTGGCGCAGTTATCGGTATTTTAATTAGTTACATCCTTGTATTGACCGTATTGTCTC
>CAYMKD010000208.1:0-5131 GCA_964390435.1 uncultured Pseudobdellovibrionaceae bacterium
AAAAATAGTTTTCAAACCAATCTTGAAAGAGGACAGTTTGCAAGAGGCGGCTCCACAATCTCTCAGCAGCTAGCCAAAAATATGTTTCTAAATGAACAAAAAAGCTTACTACGCAAAATTCGTGAAGCCTTTATAACTTGGAAAATTGAAGATGTTTTTAAAAAAGATGAGATTCTAGAGAGATACTTAAATATTGTACAGTTTGGGCCAAACTTATATGGCGTTAAATCTGCGGCTCAATTTTACTTTAAAAAATCACCAGCAGAGTTAACTATTACAGAATCTGCGTTTCTTGCCTTCTTATTACCAAGTCCAATAAAATACTCACGCTCTTTTTTTAAAAAAGAACTTACGTCCTTTGCCCGAAAAAGAATGCAGCATATTATTTTCTTAATGTATAAAACCAATCGAATTAGCGAAGAAGAATACAACCAGAATGTGGCAGGACTTGCATACTTTCCAGAACAAACACCTAGTTTTGTTGAACCATCTACTGGTGATGAGCCCACTCTTGCAGAACTAGAAGCTGAAGCTAATTCGCTTGATGAAGACTTCAAAAAAGATAGCTCTATATCCATACCATCACCTACTCTAGATACAAAAACTCAACTGAAAGAAAATTTTGAAGAATTACAGGAAAATACAGGGCCTCCTTCTCAAAATGTGGTAAATGAAGAGCTTCCAAAACCCACACCAGAAGATACTTCTAGTGAGTCAGTTACAACAGAGATAGATGAGACTCAACTTCCCACAGTACAAACTGATGAGGCTGCCTCTGAAGAAAGCGAAATCACAAATGACTTATAAGCCTAAAGATCGCTTTTTTTATAAAGCAAAAGAGGAAAATTTTGCTGCTCGCTCTGTTTTTAAACTACAGGAAATTGATCAAAAATATAAAGTGATTCGACCTAAGCAAAAAATTTTAGATTTAGGCTGCGCCCCAGGATCTTGGTCGCAATATGCTTCAAGAAAAATTGGTTCAGATGGAGTTATTCTTGGGATTGATCTAACCCCTGTTGAAATTAAGTTAGACAATGCAAAGTTTGTGACTGCTGATTTATATGAAGTTAACTTTCCTGAGCTTTGCAAGGAACTTCAAATTGATCTTCCCCTTGATATTGTCATGTCAGATATGGCGCCAAAAACAACGGGCATTCGTCTAACAGACCAAGCCCGCTCATTAGATCTATGTGAATTAGCTCTAAGCTATGCAGAACAGTATTTAAAACCTGGGGGAAGCTTTATATGTAAGCTTTTTCATAGTGATGAGTTTAAAGGCCTACAAGAAAAAATCAGAAAATCTTTTACAAAAGTAGAAACTCTTAAGCCTCATAGCACCAGAAAAATTAGTAAAGAAATATTCTTAATTGGTTTGAACAAAAAGAATTAGATTTATTAGATTAAAGTTTCTAGAGATTATTTTAAACTATTTGATTAAGTTAGCTGGCCTGCCTTATTAATAAATGCGAGTTCGGCTTGGCATGCAGCTTGCTCCCGCAAGCAAGTGCCAAACGTTATGTTTGAGCTATTTATTAATAAGGCAGGCCAGCTAACTTAATCAAATAGTTTAAAAATGTTAACAAAAATATGAGCTATTTTTTTAGTTCAACCAAACAGGTGCTAAGACCTAGAACTTTATCTTTAGTGTGAAATAAAGTTTTACCGCGAGCAGAATTTGCATCAGCTCCGTCTAAAAAAATTGTTAAATAGAGATCTGATTCTCCCAGAGTATCTTCACAGTTTTCAAGAACCACCATGATATTTTTTTGCTCTTTGCTGTAAAGAAGTGCGACCATATCGCAAGAGGCCTTTTGAGGATAACGGATTAAAAAGGTTTTCACTGTTTGATAGTCTACTTGAATTTTGTTTTCATAGTTTACTAGATCAAATATTGGAAAACGGGTCTCATCACCTACCTCTGGTGTGCATACAATATCTTTAAAATTTTGAGTTAGATCCAGTACCTGTGAGCTATTCATTTCTGGAACTTCTTGATAATCCTGGGCATGAGCTAAGCTTGAAATATTAATTAAGGCTGCAAGAAGTAAAACAAATAATGATTTCATTAAATCCCCCTATTGAGTTGCTTATCGATATAGAAAATAAACTCTCTTAGCAATTAAACACCTAACAACCTGTAGGTTTTTTATTTTCTTCATTACTTACAATTGCACTTTTTACAAAGTGAAGAGCGCTTCTTAGTTTAAACTCATCGCAAAGGGCGAAAATTTAAAAAATAACTATTACTTAATAATTTTTCGAGTCATGCGAGCACAAGCCCAGTTTAGAATTATCATCGAGAATACAATAAGATAGATTACATTTAGTAAGACCTGCCAATGTGGATGACCACCAAGCAAATTTCTAACTGCAGCAACACCGTGAGTAAGAGGCAAAATATAAGCAAGCTTTTGAATCCATTCTGGAAAGTGAGCTAAAGGAAAATACGTACCGCTAATTAAAGACATAGGTACTATTAAACCGGAAGTTGCATAAATAAATGAATCGTAATTCCTCGCCAAAGATGAAACAAGTAGTCCGAAACTAGCAAAAGCCCAGCACTGTAAAAATAAAACTCCAAGGGCCGGAATAATCCAAAAAGTGTTTACCAATCCAAAACCTGCCGCGACTAAAGTAACACCCAAAACACCTAAAAATCCTTTGCATGCACACCACAATGTTTCCCCAAGCAGAATCTCAGAGGGGCTTATCGGTGCTAATAAAATTGTTTGATAAGTTTTTTGATGGGTCATTTTTGTAAAACTACCGTAAGTAGATTCAAAAAAAGAAATCATCATTGCCGTGGAACTTAAAAGTGCAGGGAAATAAAACTCTACATAAGATCCGCCTTCAATATTTGATATAAAGGCTCCTAAGCCATAACCTATAGCACCTAGGTAAAATAACGGCTCAAGCACAGTCCAAAAAAGCGAAACAACAAAGCTGTAACGAAAATATAAATAGTTTCGCTTCCATACAGGAATTATTCCTCGACCCAATTTTGGCCAAGTCACAACGTCACTGAGAGCTATTTGTAGTTTACTACTTTTTTGCACGACTAATCCCTTAATTCATATCCCGCTAGCTTTAAAAAAACATCATTCAAACCTGGTTTACGGACCGTGACACTAGGGCTTGATATTAAGTCCATGACCTGTCGCCCCTCTTGACCTTCTTTAACAAAAACACAAATACGATTCTTAATAGCTTGGTAGTCATATCCTGCAGTATGAACACGATTTGTATAATAAGAAATATCAGAGGCCTTTACTTCAAACTCTACAACTTCATTACCTATATTATTGGTAATAAGATCTTTAGGAGTTCCAGTTGTTAAAATTTTTCCATGATCCATAATCGCTAAACTATCACATAGATACTCAGCTTCTTCCATATAGTGAGTTGTTAAAACTAAAGTCACTCCCTCTTTTTTTAATGAAGAGAGAAAATCCCAAATCCAAACTCTGGCTTGAGGATCAAGGCCCGTTGTTGGCTCATCTAAAAATAAAACTTCTGGCTTATTGAGAAGGCTTCGAGCAATTACTAGTCGGCGCTTCATCCCCCCACTGAGGGTTTCCACATGTCGATCTGCATACTCTTCAAGTCTTACAAAGCGAAGAAGTTCTAGCGATTTTTCTTTGGCCACATGTTTTTTTAAGCCGTGATATCCGCTATAAACTAATAAGTTATCTAGAACCGTGAAGTCTGGATCCAAACCATCTTCTTGTGGAACGACTCCAATGCGAGCTTTTATTTCGCGGCTATTATTTTTAACATTGTAGCCTGCAACAAAAAGCTCGCCTTGAGTTATCTCAGCACTGCAATACATCATCTTCATAGTTGATGTTTTACCGGCTCCATTGGGTCCTAAAACACCAAAGCATTCACCTTTTTTAATTAAAAAATGAATGTTATCCACGACTTTTTTTTCGTCGTATTTTTTCACTAATCCTTTGGCTTCAATAACTATGTCACTACTCATGCACTACTTTTTTACGTTTATGTGGATCTAAATCGCGACAACGAAGACGAATATGACTTGGAGTCGCTTCAATGAGCTCCTGATTAGTAATCCATTCAATGGCTCTCTCTAAAGTCATTGGTTTAACTGGAACAAGACGAATTGCCTCATCATTTCCCGAGGCACGAACGTTTGTAAGCTTTTTTTCACGACAGATATTTACTTCTAAATCATTTTCTTTAGCATGCTCACCAACAATCATTCCTTGGTAAACTTCTGTCTGCGGAATCACTAACATTTGCCCACGTTCTTGCAAATTCCATATAGCATACGCCGTTGTTACGCCCTGACGATCGGAAATCATTGCACCCGTAGTTCTGCTGCTGATCTCTCCACGATAATCATCATATCCATCATAAAGTGTGTTGAGTAATCCTGTGCCACGAGTATCTGTTAAAAACTCTGAACGATAACCAATAAGTCCACGGGCAGGAATTCGAAATTCAAGACGAACACGGCCGCTGCCTTTATTGTTCATATTCGTCATGACACCTTTTCTAATTCCCATTTTTTCTGTCACAACACCTACAAACTGCTCTTCAACGTCAACTACAGCAATTTCCATTGGCTCTTTGCGAACTCCACCTTCTTCTTTAAAAATAACTTGTGGCTTACTTACGCAAAGCTCAAAACCTTCTCGGCGCATCTGCTCAATTAAAACAGCAAGTTGCAATTCACCACGGCCAATGACTTTAAAAGCTTCAGTTGAATCTGTTTTTTCAACTCGCAAAGCCACATTATGAAGCAACTCGCGCTCAAGACGCTCTAAAATTTTTCGAGTCGTTACGTTTTTTCCATCTCTTCCAGCAAAAGGCCCATCGTTAACAGAAAAAATCATTCCAACTGTTGGCTCTTCAACTCTAATTCTAGGAAGTGGCCGTGGATCAAGCACAGAGGTAATTGTGTCACCAATTGTAAAATCCTCAAGTCCAGCCACAATTGCTATATCTCCAGCTGTGACTTCCTCTGCCGGTGCTGGCGCATTCACATCATATTGAAATAAAGCACTAACACGAACTTTCTTTTGTGCATTTTCCTTCATACACAAAACATCATCACCTACTTTAATCTTGCCTGAGCGCACCCGTCCGATAGCAAGTCTACCCACAT
>CAYMKD010000209.1:0-5127 GCA_964390435.1 uncultured Pseudobdellovibrionaceae bacterium
GCCATGCTTGAACTTATGAAAGATTTAAAAATTGAAGAGCTTATTTTTACTTCTTCCTCAAGTGTCTATGGCGGAATTAAAGAGCTACCATTCAAAGAAGAGTATAAAGTAGATCAACCGGTTTCACCTTATGCAGCCACAAAAAAAGCAGGAGAGGAAATCATTTATACTTACTGCCATCTCTTTGGTTTAAAAGCTCTTGCATTGAGACTCTTTACTGTTTTTGGACCAAAACAACGCCCCGACTTAGCTATTCGTAAATTTATGGTCGCGATTGAAAACGAAGAGGCCATTACTTTATTTGGCAACGGTTCAAGCAAACGTGACTACACTTACATTGGTGATATTTTAAATGCTTATATGGCAGGCTTAAGAGTGCTGCCAACTTTTTTACCAGGTCGATTTGAAGTACTTAACTTAGGCTCTGGGAGAGCTATTAGCCTGCTTGCTATGGTTCATAGCATAGAGCAAGTGGTTGGCAAAAAAGCAATTATAGAGTTTGCTGAGGCCCATCCAGCAGACTTAGATGTCACTCTGGCTGATATTAGTAAAGCTCGAAGACTTCTTGATTATCAACCCCACATTTCTTTTAATGAGGGCGTTGAAGATCTTTGTCAGTGGCTAAATGAGAATGAAACAGCCAGAAATGCTTTTCATAATCTTAAGACCAAAGAACAAAGCGGACTGAGCATTGGCAAGCTTACACAAATGGCCAGAAATTTTATTTTTTAATCTCCTCTAAAATCTTTGCACTCTTTGCTGCTAAAACGAACTCATCACGTTTAATACCATTTTCTTTTAACTTTTGCTCTGACCAGTTTGCAAATAAATCATAAGTGCAAGCTTTATAGCCAACCTGTTTTAAAAGCTGCCAAAAATCTTTGCCATACTCTCGCTCTGTTCCATTTTCTGCAAAATAATCAGCATTAAATAACTGAGGATCTAACTGTGAAAGTTCCTCTACACGGAGGGTTTTATCTCTTTGAGAAATGTGGGTGTTGAGAATAGCTAAGCCATTTGACTTTAAGACTCTAAAAATTTCCTCTAATGCTTTTTGATCTTCTGGAATATAGGGCAAAACATGGTTGCAAATAATTAGATCAAAAATCTCGTCTGCAAAATCCATTTTACAGGCATCCATTTCAATAAACTCGTGAGGGTTTTTAATTACTTTATGGTGCTTCAGGCGTCGAATATCAATAGCTGTTACTTTAGATGGGCCAACAATTTGAGGTCGCCATAGGTAGTTCACTGTCACTTTAGATGGGCCAATTTCTAAAATTTTTAAATTCTTGTTGTCTACATACTTTTTTAAAAAAAGAGCCATTTCTCTATGGCGTCCCTTGGCCCCACAATGAGGACACTGCCCCACTTTTGGAGGAATGCCGTAGCTTAAAAAATTCTCAACTTGGTTTTCACATACTAAGCAGAACAAAATACCTCCGTTGACACACCATTCTAGCTGTAGCCTTCTTGACTCAACTCTAACTCAAAAGATAGTTTCTCAAAAGGTGCCAGACTCTATTTTTTGTTGCATTGCCATATTAATATGGCCCGGCCCCCTTTGAAAGGACTATCGAAATGAAAATGCATGATCTTCGTGTTTATCCATCTAAAGAAAAACTTCCTCGTGAGCATCAATTGGCTTGGAAAATGGCCGAAGTGGCCTCTGATCCAGTCGCTGTTGATTCTGAAACAACGGATATGATTATCAATCGAATTATTGATAATGCTTCTGTGGCCATTGCCTCTCTCAACCGAAGACCTGTGGCTAGTGCCAGATCTCAAGCCCTTGCTCACCCAAGAGAAGGTGGTGCTACGGTATTTGGAATGCCCAACGAACAACGCTTTGAAGCCGAGTGGGCCACATGGGCCAATGGCACTGCGGTTAGAGAGCTTGATTATCACGATACCTTTTTAGCAGCTGATTACTCTCATCCAGGCGATAATATTCCACCCATACTTGCTGTTGCCCAACAGTTAGGCAAAAATGGCAAGGACCTTTTAAGAGGCATAGCTACTGGGTACGAACTGCACATAAATTTAGTTAAAGCCATTTGCCTTCATGAGTTTAAAAAAGATCATATTGCTCATCTCTGCCCCGCTCAAGCCGCCGGCATTGGAACTCTTTTAAAGTTACCTACAGAAATTATTTACCAAGCCATTCAACAAGCTGTTCACGTTTCATTCACTACTCGCCAGTCCCGCAAAGGTGAAATCTCAAGTTGGAAGGCTTATGCACCAGCCCATGCAGCCAAATTGGCTATTGAAGCAGTTGATCGCTGCATGCGTGGCGAAGGCGCTCCTTCACCGATTTATGAGGGCGAGGACTCTGTAATTGCTTACATGCTCAGTGGAAAAAACGGTAAATACCAAGTGCCACTTCCAGAAAAAGGCGAAGCAAAGCGCGCCATTCTTGAGAGTTATACGAAAGAACACTCAGCAGAATATCAATCGCAAGCTCTCATCGATTTAGCCGCCCGCATGAAAGACAAAATTAAAGACTTTGCAGCTATTAAAGAAATCGTCATCCATACCTCTCATCACACTCACTATGTAATTGGTACGGGCAGTGGCGATCCGCAAAAAATGGATCCAAAAGCAAGCCGCGAAACCCTTGATCACAGTATTATGTATATTTTTGCCGTAGCTCTTCAAGATGGTGGTTGGCATCATGTAAAATCCTATGACCCTGAACGTGCGAACCGCCCAGATACTGTGACCTTATGGCATAAAATCCGTACAGTAGAAGATCCTAAATGGACAGAGGCTTATCATCACACAGATCCAAATAAAAAACGCTTTGGTGGCCGAGTTGAAATCATCATGAATGATGGCTCTAAAATTGAAGATGAACTTGGTGTGGCCAACGCTCATCCAGCAGGAGCAAAGCCCTTTATACGCGCTAATTACATTCATAAGTTTGATCTTTTAACTGAGAATATCATCACTCGCGCTGAACGGGATCGCTTTATTAAATTAGTTGAGAATTTGCCTAACTTATCTGCTCAAGAAGTGCAGATGCTCAATGTGCAAATGCCAATTGAGAACTTAATTAATAACAAGCGAGATACAAAGGGGATTTTTTAAATGTTATTTATTAAAACCTCTTACGCTGAGAAAAGAAAAAGCTTTCGTGAAAAACTAGCTAGCGGCAAGCTTCTAAGATTTCCAGGTGCTTTCTCCCCCCTAGTTTCGATGCTTATTGAAGAGCAAGGTTTTGATGGAGTTTATATCTCAGGCGCTGTTCTTGCTAATGACTTAGGACTCCCAGATATTGGCCTGACCACGCTGAGCGAAGTTTCCCAGCGCGGACGACAAATCGCAAGAACCACCAACTTGCCTTCTATTATTGATATTGATACCGGCTTTGGTGAGCCTATGAATGTCACACGCACTATTCTAGAATTACAAGAGCTAGGGCTCTCTGGCTGCCACCTTGAGGACCAGGAAAATCCTAAGCGCTGCGGCCATTTAGACAATAAAGCTATAGTGTCTTTAGATATTATGAGAAGAAAAATTACAGCGGCGGCAAAGGCAAAAACAGATCCTAACTTCTTATTAATAGCGCGCACAGATGCCAGAGCTTCTGAAGGTTTAGATAAAGCGATTGATCGTGCTAAGGCTTATGTAGATGCAGGTGCTGAGATGATTTTTCCAGAAGCCCTACAAGATGAAAAAGAATTTGAAAAGTTTCGCTCATCAGTCAAAGTTCCGCTTTTAGCCAATATGACTGAGTTTGGTAAGTCAAAGCTCCTTAATGCCAAACAACTTGAAGGCTTGGGTTATAATTTAGTGATCTATCCGGTTACGAGCCTTCGCCTTGCCATGAAAGCAGTCGAGGATGGTTTTGCTATTATTAAAAAAGAGGGTTCGCAAGAATCTATTTTAGATCGAATGCAGCACCGAAAGCGTCTTTATGAGCTTTTAAAATACGAAGATTATAATACTTTTGATCAAAATATTTTTAATTTTAAGCTTTAGTTAAAAAGTGGGCCAACCCAGCTCGCTTTATTGCATTTTGTGCTCCTAACTTTCCATCAACTCTGCGCATTAAGTGCTGCTTAATCTAAAAATCTCAAATATGAGTGGAACTTACAGCTTTTTTGAAGGAGTTTTCTTATGTCGACGAGCGATTACGTTAATCCAGATTATGTGGCAGAACCAGATAAAGTAAATACCAAAAAAGGCCTTGAAGGTGCCGTTATTGATACCTCTTCAGTATCCAAAGTAAATGCCGAAACAAACTCCCTGATTTATCGCGGTTATCCTGTACAAGATTTATCTGAACATTGCCGCTTTGAAGAAGTTGCGTACTTAATGTACAACGGCGATCTGCCAAATAAATCTCAACTTGCTGACTTTGAAAAACAAGAGCGTGCTTACCGCGATATCTCAAAACCACTTCTACAAACCCTTCAACTTTTACCAAAAAAATGTCATCCAATGGATGCCATTCGCACAGGTGTGAGCTTTTTAGGTTGTGAAGATGAGCGCATTTGGCAAGATGATCCTGCAACTAATAAAGATAAAGCCTTAAGACTTTTAGCTAAAATTCCAACTATGATTGCAGCCGATTTTCGTCTTAAAAAAGGCCAAGACTTTATTGCTCCCAAAGCCGATCTCAGTATTGCAGAAAACTTTTTTCATATGTGCTTTGGCAAAGTCCCGCAAAAAGAAGTGGTTAAGGCCTTTGATGTATCTTTAATTTTGTATGCTGAGCATAGCTTTAATGCCTCCACTTTTACTAGCCGAGTGGTCACCTCTACAGGCTCTGATATATACAGTGCCACCGTAGCTGGCATTGGTGCTCTTAAGGGCCCACTTCATGGCGGAGCCAATGAACAAGTGATGCACATGATGAAAGAAATTGCTGATCCAGCTAAAGCAGAGCAATGGATGCTAGATGCTCTTGCTAATAAGAAAAAAGTTATGGGCTTTGGCCACCGTGTTTATAAAAACGGTGATTCACGCGTACCAACAATGAAGAAATACGCCCAATCTATGGCGCAAGTCACAGGCGAATCAAAATGGATGAAAATCTATGAGACTTTAGAGAAAGTCATGCTTGATAAAAAGAAAATCTACCCTAACTTGGACTTCCCTGCAGGCCCTGCTTATTACATG
>CAYMKD010000210.1:0-5118 GCA_964390435.1 uncultured Pseudobdellovibrionaceae bacterium
AATTGGTTCAGTACTCCAGCTATCTTTATTCACTCCCGACTTATCGTAGGAGGATTTATTTGGAGCTTTATCGTCGGATTTCTAATGACGGCGATTCCCAGAATGACCGGTACACCCACGGTCAATATCTACGAATTTATCGTTGCACTTATCTTGATCGTTTTTCAAATCATTCAAGCTTGGACTCTTGATGGAAGATGGTTTTACGGTACAAATATTTTAATTGTGGCTTTCCTTATATTTTATGGTGGTCGAAGAATTTTTAAGAGCGTAAAACCCCTTCCTGTTTTTTTCTCCCATGTCGGTTTAGCTATGATTTTAGCAATAGTTGGCGGATTTTATCATTTTCAAGGTAACACTTATTTGGGCATTCACCTTTATCATGTCGGAACGATTTTGCTTTTGGTGTTGGGTATAGGTACTCGGTTCTTCTCATTTTTATCAGGACTTCCTTCGGAATTCGAAAATGCACCGAAAGCTCATCATATTATTTTTCATATTCTAGGCGTTTGCGTTGCTGGGTTTCTATTTTTAAGTGGTTCTGGATACACTAATGCCTACCTTGGATTATTTATTGTCTCATTATTATACTTGTTTTTTGTTTGGAAAGTTTTCCGCTGGTCAGATAGGCCATCAGCTCTCAAATATGGTGTAAGAATTGTGGCATCTACAGTTCCGATAACCTTTTTAATGTGTTGGATTCAACCGCAATTATACATATCTTGGCTTCATATATTATTTATTGGTTGCTTTGGTTTAATTACTTTTGCTGTTGCAACCCGGGTCACTCTTGCACATGGCTCGTACTCGACTGATTTGGAAATGAAATCAAAAGCATTGTGGCTTGTTATTTCATTTTTAAGTCTTGGAGTTATAAGTCGGATTTTATATGGATTTTCAGAGGGTTTATGGAGAAAAAGTTATCTTCATCTTGCTGCTACGTTTTGGGTATTGGCCGTAATTTGTTGGAGCATTAGTTTTTTAATTAAGATTTTTAAACCCGGACCACAAGCTAAGCCTTCGTGTTAGGAGATTTAAATTGAGATTAACAGATCACACCGATTATTCATTGAGGGTTCTTATGTATTTAAATCAAACAAAGCGACTCGTAACATTAAACGAATTGTCTGAAGTTTTGGCTGTTCCAAGAAACAGTTTGATTAAGGTCTCTAATCAGCTCGCAAAATTGGGATATATTGAAACCTCAAGAGGTCGCGCAGGAGGATTGTGGATTAATAAAGATACTGGAAAAAGGACTTTAAAATCTATAATTCTTCAAACTGAAGAGAGTTTTAATATTGCCGAATGCTTTGCGGATACAAAATGCAAATGCTACTTCATGAAACTGTGTCCTTTAAAAAAACGACTAAAAGAGGCTTTAAATGCGTTTTTAGATTCTTTGGAAAAGACTACACTCGATGAGGTTACGCCTAAAAGCCCAAGTGATCCGTTAGTGGAAATGAATGGATGATGAATATGGGTAATGCGTTAAAAAATATGGATTTTGTGAACAAATTGGGAGGAAACTCATGGATTTAAATATTAGAGATAAAAATGAAGATACAAAAACTAGTATTAAAAAAAGAGAAACAAAATTTATAGATAATTTCTCTGAGGAAATATTTAATTTAACTTACAAATATGGAAGTGAAAAAGATATAAACGACAGACACTTGGCAATCGCCAAGGACTTAGCCTCCGTAGAAAAACAAGATCAAAGAGATTATTGGACAAACGAGTTTTTAAATATTCTAGAAAATTTTAAATTTGTTCCAGGGGGACGCATTACTTCGAATGCTGGAACAGGACTAAATGGAACCACGTATATAAATTGTTTTGTTAGTGGTTTTAGGGGCGAAAATCAGGATTCAATGGAGAGCATACTTGATGAGTTGCGCCGCCAAGCTCTCATCTTAAAATCTGAGGGAGGATATGGTTTTTGCGCGGACGTGATGCGACCAAGAGGAGCGATGATAGAAGGCATTGGGGGGCAATCTCCTGGAGCTGTGAAATTACTTGAAATGTGGGATATGCAAAGTGCTGTTATTACCTCTGGGAGTGGGACAGAAAATAATTCTGGAAAGGGAAAGAAAAAAATTCGTAAAGGTGCTCAGATGGTTACCCTTTCTGTATCACATCCCGATATTGAAGAATTTATCACGGCAAAGCAGACACCTGGAAGACTAACGAAATTTAATATGTCGGTTCTCATTTCTGATGCTTTTATGAAGGCCGTAAAGGAGAAAAGTGCGTGGAATTTAGAGTTTCCCGATTATGAAATTGCAAAAGATGATTACCATAAGTTTTGGAACGGAGATATTAGTTTATGGAAAGCTAGGAATTTACCGACGAAAATTTATCGACGCTATGAGGATGCTAGTGAGCTTTGGGATCTGATTATGACCTCAACATACAACAGAAATGAGCCTGGAATTCTGTTCGTTGATACCATTAATCGAATGAATAATCTTTACTATATAGAACACATTAATGCGACTAATCCCTGTGGCGAACAGGTGCTGCCCGTTGGTGGATGTTGCTTATTAGGCTCATTAAATTTGACTCAATTTGTTCATGCAGATGAGCAAGACTGGGATTATGAAGGTTTAAAAAAGATTATACATATAGCGGTGCGCTTCATGGACAATGTAAATGATAAAACACTTGTTCCTCTGCCTGAGCAAAAAGATAATCTTGAGAATAAAAGACGTATTGGGCTGGGTGTACTTGGATATGGATCAGCCTTGATGATGATGAAAGTTCGCTATGGTTCCGAAAAAGCACTAGAGTTAACTGAAAAATTAGGTTCTTTTATAATGAATGAAGCCTACCGTGCGTCTGCATTGTTGGCGAAAGAAAAAGGAGCTTTCAAAGCGTTTGATAAAGAAAAATATTTAAAAAGTCGTTTTATTGAAAATTTAGACTCTGATGTTAAAGATTTAATTGCAATTCATGGAACACGGAACAGCCATCTTCTATCTATTCAGCCCACTGGGAATAGTTCAGTTTTGGCAAACAATGTTTCTGGAGGACTTGAGCCAATATTTATGGCCGAATATGTAAGAACATCTATGCAACCTTATGCACCCAAGGGATTGGGTACACCAGTTAATGTTAATTGGACTACAAAAGATTTTAGTGTTACTGATTCGAACACACAGTGGACATGGTCGGAAGAGGGAGATGAGTCTCTTTTAATCACACAATTTGAAAATGAAAAATGGAAATTTGACTCTTCAAGAGGCTTGCTTAAAGAATCTCGAATTACCGACTATGCCGTTAAGTTTCATGAATTTCAGAGAACGTGGGAGCCTAATGCCGAATGGGCATCAATGGCATATCAACTCAATATAGATGATCATATTAAGACCATGGCTACATTTTCTCGCTTCATTGATTCTGCAATGTCAAAAACTGTGAATATACCAAATAACTATCCTTATGAAGACTTTAAAAGACTTTATATGGATGTGTACAACACCGGAACTATAAAAGGCTGCACGTCATACAGAGATGGCACTATGCTATCTGTACTTTCTTCAGGGGATTCAGATTCTTTAGGTTCTGGAGTCAAGCGCAGTAAAGCAACGCCGCGACCTGAATCTCTAGATTGCGACATACATCATTTGGTTTCTGCTGGTCAAAAATGGGTCGTTTTAGTTGGTCTTTTAGGTAGTGATCCTTATGAGATTTTTGCTCTAAAACAAAGTGGTATTCATTTACCTGAAAACGTGTCCAAAGGGAATTTGGTCAAAATAAAGTCTCGAACCTATAACTTGGTAACTGAGGACGGTTGGATTTTAAAAGACATTAGAACTTTTTTTGAGTCAGGCGAACAAGAGGCGTTAACAAGAATGATTTCAACAGCGCTACGGCATGGCGCTGATATTGAATTTATAGTTTCGCAACTGATCAAAAGTGAAGGAAATATAACCTCATTTTCTAAGGCTATTGCAAGAACACTTCAAAAGTATATCAAAGAGATTACGATTATTCGCTGTAATGAATGTGATAGTGGAAACGTAAAACTTCAAGAGGGTTGTTTTACTTGTATGGACTGTGGAAATAGCAAATGTGGATGAAAAAAATGTGTAGATTCATAAACAATTCGACTCAAGGCAGCAAACAAACGTAATTGAATGTTTGAATTTATATAATATGAGAAACTTAGGCTTTTGTCTTATGTATTGAGGATTTAAAATACGAATAATGGAGGAGGAATTTAATATGAAACAGGCGACTATTTTGTGGTCATTAGCTAGAGGTAGCTTTATTTTATGGTGTTTGGCAGGAGTTAGCATTGCCATGGCCCAGAGTAAGGAACTCACCGAAAAAGGAGAGAAATTATTCCTCAATAAAGCCTGTGCCGGATGTCACACGGTGGGTAAAGGAGACTTGTCTGGTCCTGACCTCAAGGATCTTTTTGTAAGACGAGACGCTCAATGGGTCTTCACTTGGCTTATTCATACTACTGAGATGATGGAAACTGACCCTATCGCCAAGGAAATGATTAAAAAATACGCACTTAAAATGCCTGATTTAAAATTAAGTGAAGATGAGGCTCGTTCATTAATGTCCTATATTTCAGCAAGTGGTGGTGGAAAGCTCGATGTTAGTGCCTTAGAAACTGCAGCAGCTCCAGCAAAAGCGGAGCCTGCTCAAACCGCCGAAGGATCTGGGCAGTCTGAGACTACTGCTAGTACTCAAGAAGAGAGTAAGGGAGTTTGGTCTCGCTTTGTAGCGTGGATAAAAGGATTCTTTTCGTCTGATCCCGCATCTCCTGGAACAACAGTTGAAGAAATCGCGAGAGCACGTGGGCTTAGTCCAGACGATATATTGGCTGCGGTAAAAACATATACACCGACAGGAAAGCATGACCCCTTTCTGATGTTTGCCTCTGGTGGTCACAGTGGTCATGTGTTGGTAATAGGTGTCCCTTCAATGCGTATTATAAAAAACATTCCTGTATTTACTCCAGACTCATGGCATGGCTATGGAATTGGAAATAGTGAATCTACCAAAATGCTCGATGAAAGTAGTCGAAATCCAAATCAAAAACTTCGCTGGGGAGATGTTCACCACCCCGCTTTATCTGAAACCGAGGGTGAGTACGATGGC
>CAYMKD010000211.1:0-5111 GCA_964390435.1 uncultured Pseudobdellovibrionaceae bacterium
GCGATTTTATTATTTAGCTTTAATGCACAGGCAAGAGTTTTTGATATGAAGGGTGAAAGCTTCGGCAGCTATTTGCGCGCTACAGGAGGCCCGGCTCTTCTTGGTAAAAGTGCTTTTAGTGATGCAAGTGGTGGGAATGAGAGCTTCGATAAAGAAGTTGATTATACATTTTCTGGTGAAATTGGCTTCATGTGGACTTCCAAATTACTTAATTTTAAAGTTGGTATGGAAGTTATTAAACCAAGGGCCATGCAAGCAGTTTCAGCAACAAATGACAGTGGAGTTGCACTTTACACCTTAACCAGTGATATTCAGGCAATTCAGCCAAAACTTGGTTTAGAGGTAAATTTATATCAATCAGCCCTAGCTCGAGTGTTTGTAGGTTTTAATGGTGGTAGCGCCACTATGACAATGATAAATAGCTATGTGTTTACCACAGATGGGTTAGCTGCATATCCAGGCATCGCCGATTTTCGTGAAGAGTCGCAAGCGACAGCGACAAGCACAGAGGCACTGATTGCCTACGAACATCTTTTTGCAGATACGACCACTTTTTGTTTTGAGTTAGGTTACCGAATGCTTCAATCAAGTAACTTTAAATACAAGTCGAGTGCAACCACTTTTACGGGAGCTGCCGTGGAAGGGGACCCTGTTCTTGATGCCTCAGATGGCTTGGCTCGTGATATTAATTTAGGCGGAGCTTTTTTTGGTTTAAGCTTCCGATTTTATCTTTAATACATTGCTTCAATTTCAGATCGATATTTTTGATCCACAAATTTGCGCTTGATTTTAAGAGAGGGAGTGATTTCTCCAGCTTCAATTGTAAAGTCATTTGGTAAAATTTTAAAATTCTTTATACTCTCAAAACTGGCGAGTTCCGAATTGGCTCTAGCTATAATCAAGCGAACTTGCTCAATGACTTTGGCATTCCTTACTAAACTAGAAAGGTCGCTGTAAGAGATGCCTTGTTCTTTGGCGAATTTAATAAGTTCCTGTCTATCGAGCGTAAGAAGAGCCACGATGTATTTTTTTTGATCACCGTGAATTAAAACATGAGAAATTAAAGGTGAGAGCTTAAGAAGGTTTTCTAGCTTTTGCGGAGCTATGTACTTACCACCTGCCGTTTTAATAAGATCTTTTTTTCGATCTGTGATGCGAAGCTCACCGGTGCTTAGAATTTCGCCAATATCTCCAGTTGCAAACCAGCCATCATGAAAAACTTTTTCTGTAGACTCCTCGTCATTGTAATAGCCTGGAGTTATTTTTTTACTCTTTAATAAAACCTCACCATCATTTGCAATGCGAATTTTTACATCTCCTATAGGCATCCCAACTGTGCCAAAGCGATAGTGATAAGGAGTATTTACGCAGACTGCTCCGGTTGTTTCTGTGAGTCCATAGCCCTCAAGTATAAGAATATCAGCAGCATGAAAAAACTCTGCAACTTCGTGACTAAGCGGAGCTCCGCCACAAACGGCAAAACGAAGCTGTCCACCAAAGGCCTCTTGAATAGAGTGTAAAACAAGTTTTTCGGCAAGAAGGTAACTTGCGACAAGACTGACTGGTGGAGTTTTGCGCTCTTGTTTGTAGCGGCTCACTTGCTTGCCAATATCTATCGCCCAATCAAAAAGACGTTTTTTTAGAGGATTGGTTTGTGCTTTGCTGATAATTGCTGTGTAGACTTTTTCAAAAACTCTAGGAACTGCAACCATCACAGTGGGTTTGACTTCAGGTAAATTAATTCGAAGTCGTTCAATGCTTTCTGCATAAGCTAGTGTAAAACCAATTACCACATGCCCCCAATGTTCAATGCGACCTAAAACATGAGCATAAGGTAGAAAACTGAGACTGCGATCTTTGGTCGTTAATCCCACCATAGCAAAAGCTTCAACAACTTCACTTAAAATTTGTTCGTGAGAGATTTGAACTCCTTTGGGAGTTCCAGTGGTTCCAGAAGTATAGATAATGCTTGCAAGTTGATTTGGTTTAGCGCTTTTGCAGTGTTGTATAAAGGTCTCTGCTAACTGCGAATCCTCATGACCAAGGCTTAAAAAATCAAGCCAATTTAAAACCATCTCATGCTTTAAGGAGCCTGCACTGAAGCTAATAATTTTTTTTAAATTGGGCGCATTTTTTTTGATCATCAAGGCTTGTTTGATTTGTTTGTCATCTTGGCAAAAAAGAACTTCTGCTGAACAGTCCTTAAGTATAAAACTAAACTCTTCATCAGTAACATTATGATATATGGGAACTGTGACGGCTTGTAAGCCAATAATAGCTAAATCACAATAGCTCCACTGAGCACAAGTTTGAGCCATTACAGCTATGCGGTCACCAGGTTTTATGCCAAAAGCAATAAGTGACTTAGCTACAGCTTCTACTTTAGTGTAATACTCTTGCCAGTTAAGCTCTCGCCATTGATCAGATTGTTTTATTATTTGTGCAACTGAATTAGTGGGACGCTGGGGCATTTGTAGAATATAGTCAGAGAAGGTTTTATGTGTATTCATAAACTCAAGAGCTAACGTCATTGATATAAAAAGTCACTATTGATTTGTAGGTTGGCGAGTTTTTTCAAGAATCAACTGTACGGATCTCTTTTGGTCTGTTCCTACGGAGACAGTGGTTTGAGCGGAAGTGCGAGCAAAGGGGTTCTCGGCACGAATTTGAATTTGTGTTCCAGCTGGAACTGCGTAGCGATTAAGAGGTGGCTTTTCCGCAAGCCTTTCACCATTGATATAAAGTATTGTATTGCTCCCTGGATTAACGACATTAATATCAAGATATCCTACGCGAGCTCTTTGAATAGTTGCTTTAAATGAAGTGTCATTGCGCGTTTTTAAGCGACGTTCATATGCTAAAAAGCCTTCCTTCTTTAAAGTTAAATTAAAAGGAGTATTAGCTTTGACGGTTACTCGTGCCGGTGTTGTGTAGCCAATATCCTTGCCATCAATAAAAATCTGCGCTCCTTCGGGCTCACTTTGCAGATGTAGAATATGCACTCCAGTTTGTGACATCTCAACCTGACGAATGGTTGACTCTGGAGGTGTATTGTCTGCCACAGTCGCATTATTGCCTTTGGAATCCGGATGCTTGTTAGGCGCGCCAAAAAACTTATTTTGTAGAAACATATAAGTCATAAGAGCTAGGATACTAATAATGCTAAAATTGACAATTTGGTTTGAATGCTTTTGCCAAAAAATGAGAGCTTTATTTTGAGGCACTTTTTCTTTATGAATTCCGGTTTGAGTTTTGTGTCGAGGTACATTGCTAAATGTAATAGAGCTCTCTTTTGGGGAACGCTCTGAGAGTATGGCATCTGATACTTTTAAACTTGAAAGATCCACCTTAGCACTAGCTGAGTTTATACTTATATCCAATGAATCTTTTGAGTTTGTAGTGTTTGAGCGCTTAGCTAAAGGCAATTCAGTGTCGGTAACAGTGGATGTGATTTCTGTAGACTCTTTGTAATCAGATAGAGGAATTTTTGAGTACTCTACTAATTTACGACGATTCTCTATAATAACATCTGCGAATAAAGTTTTCATAGACTGGCTAAAATCTTGAGTTGAGTATTCAGGGTAGTGAGTATTTAAAAACTTATTAAGGTCTCTATGAAGTGCTGCAGCCGTTTGGTAACGTAAGTTACGATCTCTTGCTAGTGTTTTATTGCAGATTCTCTCTAATTCTGCTGGAATATTGGGATTAATTTTTCGTAGAGAAGGAATTTGACACTCACGAACTTTTCTTAGTGTATTAGCTTCATTATTTGAGATAAATAATCGATCATTAGCTAGTAGTTCCCACAAAACAATTCCTAGAGAAAAAATATCAGTACGCAGATCAAGATTTTGTCCTTCAGCATGCTCAGGACTCATGTAGCTAAATTTGCCTTTTAGTGTGCCTGCGCGTGTTGTTTCAAGTTGTGTTTCCGCTTTAGCAATTCCGAAATCAACGATTTTAATTTCGCCCTCAAAACTTAACATAATATTTTGTGGGCTAATATCCCGGTGAGTGATATTGAGTGGGCGGCCTGTATTTCCGTCAAGACAGCGATGAGCGTGATCAAGACCTGCGGCAACTTCTTTAATGATGTAGACAATATGTTCAAGTGAAAAATTTGTTTTTTGTTTTTTTATGTGATTGAGAACTTGGCGTAAGTTACGTCCTTCAACATACTCCATGACGAGATAGAACTGTGATTTAACAACACCAAAATCAAAAATCGAAACAACGTTCCCATGAGTTAAGTTCACAGCGATTTTTGCTTCTTCTTTAAACATTTCAATAAATTCAGGATGATCTGAGTACTGGGGAAGAATTCGTTTTACGGCAACAAACTTATTGATTCCATTGGCTCCTGTAGACTTTGCTAGATACACTTCGGCCATACCGCCCATGGCTAGTTTCTCTAGTAATAAATATTTACCAAATCTTTCAATAGTTTCGCTCACTTGAGTTTTATATTTCCCTTCTCTTAAAGTTATCGGTAAGGTAGAGCTAAGTCTTTATCGAGGAGATGGGTATGTTATGGGTGGGCCTGACCGGAGGTCTAGCTACTGGTAAATCTTTAGTCAGTCAGTTGCTGAGAAAGAAAAATTATACAGTTGTAGATGCCGATCAAATTTCACATCAACTCACTCAAGTGGGTGAGCCGGCTCTTAAAGAGCTCAACACAGTCTTTGGTCCAGAAATTTTGGCTGCAAACGGAGAGCTCAACAGACAGGCCCTTGCTGCCATTGTTTTTAATGATTCTAAGAAGCTCAAAAAACTAGAAAGCATATTGCATCCAAAAATTCAAAAGCAAGTTTCAAAAATCAGATCAGATCTTGAAAAAAAGGGCACGAGTATTGCTTTTTATGATGTTCCACTACTGTTTGAAAAAAACTTAGAGAAAAATTTTGATTTTATTGTGGTTGTGAGTGCGCCAGAGGACTTACAAAAAAAGCGAATGAAGTCTCGCAACTCTTGGTCGGATGAGGAAATTGAATTGCGTTTAAAATCACAATTGCCTATGAGTTATAAAGAAGAGCGCGCCAATTATGTCATCTACAATAATGGATCTACAGAAGATTTAGAGTTAGCTGTTGAGTCCATGCTTGATGAAATTG
>CAYMKD010000212.1:0-5088 GCA_964390435.1 uncultured Pseudobdellovibrionaceae bacterium
TCATCACACCTGGCACTGACCCCAAAGTTAAATTTATCTCCACAATCAGGACAAAATCGAATTGTTACATTCGATTTACCATGATTAAAGTTTTTGCATCTCACTTCATTAGACATGACTTACTTACGCCGTCTAGGTGTAGGCTTTGGTTTATTAGAACAAATAGACATGGTTTGCCCCTTAAGGCTTTTACCATGAAAGCGATCAATACAATCAATAGCTTGCTGCTCTGTTTTCATCTCAAATACACCAAATCCACGATCAGACTCTTGGTAAGACTCAAGACGTAAACTCTCAACATCACCCACGGTTGTAAACAATAATTCAAACTCAGACAGATCAGCTGATTGTCCGAGATTGTTAACGTAAAAAAATTTGCCCATTCAACCTCTATTTCAAAGAGAAAGACAGAAATTTAAGACTCTTAATTTTGGATTGAAAATCTAGTAACGTCCGCGAGACTCGCCGCCACGAAATCCGCCGCCACCACTTCTTGGCTCTTGTGGCTTAGCTTCAGAGATATTCATTTGACGACCTTCGAAATCACGACCGCCCGCTTCTCGAATACATGCAGCAGCTTCATCTTCGCTCGACATTTCAACGAATGCGAAGCCTTTACTGCGGCCAGTATCACGATCAGTGATGACTTTTGCAGACTCTACAGTGCCGTACTGTGCAAATAAGGTATTTAAACCTTCTGAAGTGACCGAAAATGCTAAATTACCAACGTATAGTTTTTTTCCCATGAGAACCTCCTGAGGCTGGGAGCCGCAATGGAGGATGAACAACAGGCTCAAGGGCTCAAAGTGCGACAAAGAATTAGCAGCCAAGATAGCACACATTCAGATTCTACGTACGTTTATTTTAAAATACTCTAGAATATAGTTATAAAGACGCCAAAACCCATTTAATAGATCTGAGAGCTTTTTAAATGTCCAAAAATTAAAAAGAGTAAAGTCCTATTAAATAACTATCTTAGTTACTCAGTCTCTTCAGCTTCACCTAACTGAAGATTTTGACCAAAGAAACTTAAACTTCTCGTTTGAGTATCGTAATTCAAATTTAAATTTAAAATAAAAAGGCCCAATAGAAACAAAAACACTATGGCAATAGATAAATAAGATTTATTAATCCCTTCTTTTTTATCAATAAATTTCTTTCTGCCATGAATCATACTCAAAGCAATTAAATCTTTATGTCTAAAGCTATGAAAAACAACTCCGATCACGTGAAAAATTGCAATGATAACAAAAGTATTTGCGAATATTTCATGAAAGTCTTCAAGTACATCTTTATGATAATCTTGAGCCATTAAAAAACCTGTCACAGCAAGAGCCAAAGCAAGAACCATCATTGCTATAGCTGCCCAGCTTGAAGCAGGATTATGACCTGCCTCTAACTTAGTTTTTGATGTGAAAATATTAAAAAAATAGCTAACTAGTCTACCCGGTTTTAAAGCAAACGAAGAAAACTTTGCATAACGACTCCCCAATAAACCCCATATGAATCTCAATATCACCGCCCAACCCAATGTAAGACCTAGCATCATGTGATAAGGATAAGTGGCTGAATCGTCGTCATAGGTTTTGGCAATAAAAAAAGCCCCAATAAAAAGGCCTGCGAATATCCAATGAAAAAGCCTTGTTGGCAAATCATATACTTGTGTTGATTTCATCAAAAACCCCATTTATACACGAAATAATTATTATTCTCTTTTATAATAGGATCAATATTAGAATTTATGAGTCATAATGTGACTTTTTGTCACAAAATTCCAAGGTGACTTTAGACACATTAAACTTTAACTTATAAGAGGTTTAAAAAGGAGAAAAATATGAAGTTCTTAATAGTATCTATATTCATCACTTTGTTTGCCGGATCAGTTCAAGCAAAAAAATCTTGTACCAATGAGCCAAAAGAAAAGTGGATGACTGAAGAAGCATTTAAAGAAAAAGCCATAGCTGAGGGCTACACTATTAAAAAATTCAAAACCCCTGGCACCTGCTACGAAATTTACGGCATGAAAGATGGTAAAAAAGTAGAGGTTTATTTTAACCCAGTAGATGGAAAACCAGTTAAATCCAAATAAAAAATTATTACGTTACGTAGCCGCCTCTAATCTACTTCTGCAATTAAGTTAGGTATTTTTTATTGTCTCAATAAAATGCACTTTTTGCGTCTCATTACAGTTCACATAAAACTATATTCAAGATCACAATTTCTAATACCGAATCCTAAAGTGTAGTTAGTTAAATGCACTTATATAGTGCAACATAAAGGAGAACGTATAATGAAGTTAACTATTAATAAGACGCTCGCAATTTTAATGCTAGCGATGACTGCTGTAACCATGGGCTGCTCAAGCAGCAGTGATGAAACAACAACAGCCTCATCTTCTGCTATTGCTGTAAGTGCAACATTAAGCATTTCTAGCTCAGCGCAGAGTTTTCAAAAAACATTAATGATGAGTAAAAATGGTGACTCAAATTTAGACGATCTTGCTGTTTCTGATTACACTGCAGTTTGTGCAACAACTTCAGTACCTATTATATCTGGAACATCTGCTGTAGCTGCAGATGGTACTTTTAGTGTAAGTCTTGCTGGAGCTAGTGGCCAACCATTAAGTTGCTACTTAGTTAATTCGTCTGGCACAAAAATAGCTGATTTTTTAATCGAAGATACTTCAAGCAAAGACTTACGTGGAAATAGTGAAAAAGTATCTACAATCACTCCTACAGGCAACGTTTCAATGTCTACTGTATCCTTGGATGTTGCTAAAGGCGAAATTATAGTTCCATCAACAAATATTGCCAGCAGTGTTACATCCTCAGTTACTGGATCAGTTTTTGATCCAACAGGTGCATGGACTATAGGTGCTGTTGACTTTACTCTTCCTTCAGGTGTTAAAGCCCCTTGTACAGCTGCAGAACAAGCTGCAAATACATGTAATGGCCCACCTGCTGATCGAACCCTTTACTTAAAAATGTGGACCGGCACAAAAACAGCTGATAGCAGCACCATATATGGACTTCAGCTATGGGATAGTGTTGCTGGTTACACTTCATGTGGCGAAAAAGTGGGTTTATCTGCAGCTCAAAAATCAGCTATTGGAGTTGATTTTAGCGCTAACGGTTCTGCCGATGCTGAGTTTAGCTACCCAAGCAACGTAACTTTTACTGACAGCATCCTTAGTGCAACTAGCAGTCCAACGCTCACAGATCATTGGAAAATGAGTACTGCAAAAACTAGATATAGCTTTAACCCAAATTGTGGCCCCGTTAATTTAACTATTGGCACAACATCTTATACAAACGCTTGGAGATGCGGACCAGATTCTAGCGGTGATTATCAAGTTGGTCTTAGCGGAGGCTGCACAGTGACAACTACTGGTGCATCGGTTGATGTAACTGATTGGTCAGGTTTTAGTTGCTCGTCAGCTACAGATGCTAATGGCGTTGTTACAAGTACTTGTACTGGGAACACAACTGTAAATTCAGCCTCAGTGGCTGTAAGCTGTGTTAATAGCTATGCTGTAGTTAACTCTTCTAACGTAGTTCAGGTTGGTGGCAACTTTAATTGGTCAGAAATGACTGGTGGCATTGCTGCAAATACAGCTTGTTCTTCAATCCCTACCTCCGACGTAGCCGGACAGTTAGCACAACTTCGTTGTTATGCTGATTATTATTGGGGATCAGGACTTTCAAATTATACAGGTGCTTGCATGCCACGTGTTGATACTGACTGGTCTGCCTCAACTGCAGCTGACTTTATTAAAATTGATTTTAGACCCAATCAGTTAGTATTTTTTGAACAATATAAACCATTTACTGATGGCTCGGGTGGATCAATGATCACTCGTCAAGAGCACTACCAAGGAGTTCAACTTGCCGGTGGCAATAGTTGGGTGAATTGTAATGTGATTGATACTGGATCTTTAAATATTAAAAAGATTACAGAGAACAAACTCTTGGTTACTTATCAATCTTCACTTGTGACTTCGAGTACTGCTAAGCCTGCTTGTTTAGCAAAGTTTACTGGTGCTAAAGAGACCTTTATGTTTTATATGACAAGATAACTTAATACCTTTTATGACTGTGCCTAAGAAATTGGGCACAGTCTTTTACTTATTTTAATAAGTATATAAAATCCTCTTTAGTTAGCGCGCTTGATCCTGATAAATCACTCTCTTCAATTTGTTCATCTGTGCCAAAAAGCCGATCAAAAGATCCCTGCTTTTTTATTTTAAGATCTGCAATTCTTTCTTCCAGAGAGCCCTCTATTAGAAGATTATAAACTTTAACATCTTTAGTTTGCCCCATTCTATGAGCACGATCTGTCGCTTGGTTTTCAACTGCCGGGTTCCACCAGGGCTCTAAATGATAGACTACTGAAGCTTTAGTTAGGTTTAATCCTACACCACCCGTTTTAAGTGTCATGAGCATCACACAAGGTTTTTTTGTATTTTGAAACTCAGATATGAGTCTAAGTCGCTCCTTTGCACTCACTCTGCCTTGTAAAACAAAAGCTGGAACTTTTAACTTTTCTAATTCTTTTTCAATCCTACTTAAAGTTGATAAAAACTGTGTAAAAACAATAACACTTTCATCATTTTCTAGATGCTCTTGTAATGAGTTTAAAAAATGCTCTACTTTTACAGGTTGTTCATTATATATGACTCCTGGCACAGCAGCTGGGTCAGAGCATATTTGCCTAAGTCTCATAAGAGCTGCAAACATGGCAATTTGTGCTTTTTTCTCACCTTGCTCTTGAATAAGCTCTTCAACTTGCTTTGAGAAAGTCATTGCCATCTTTTTATAAATTTCTTTTTGTTTATCAGAAAATGGCAACATAACTTTGTTTACAGTTTTAACAGGCAAGGACAAGTTAACTTGCAACTTTGTTCTACGAAAAAGAAGTGGCTTTGAAATTAAACGAAGCTCTTTAATTGACTCCATACGGACTTCATTATTGTAATACTTTTTACGAAACTCATCTACTCCTCCTAAACAACCAGGAACCACCAAGTCACAGATTGAGAAAAACTCTAGATAGTGATTCTCCATTGGTGTCCCTGTTAAACAAATTTTA
>CAYMKD010000213.1:0-5077 GCA_964390435.1 uncultured Pseudobdellovibrionaceae bacterium
AATAGACCATGAGCGATTAGAGGCCATGATAATGCCTTTTTCTGTCGCTCGAATCATGTCGCTCCAAGCGCTATGACCGCACTCTACATTGATATTGGCCATTCGATCAATAGGAGCTCTATTCCATGAGCTGGATCTAAAGTTTGCAACACCTGGAAGCCCTGAACGTTGTTGGCTTTCAAGTCCACCAAGGCCTCTTACAAGAAGGCCATCTTTGATCAGGTACTCTTTAGTGGCTTTATGTCCGGATTCATCAAAAGAATAACTGGCAAATTCTCCCTTTAAATCTGGATCAAAACAAACATTCATAAGTTTAGATCCATATTGTAATTTACCAAAATCCCCAGGCTTTACAAAGCTCCAGCCGGCATAGTTTCTTTCATCTCCGAGAATTCGATCTAACTCGAGGGGATGTCCAATAGATTCGTGGATCTGCATATACATTTGATCTGGCATTAAAATAAGATCACGAGTGTCTGTAGGGCACTCCTCCGCGGTAAGTAACTCAAGTGCTTCTTCGGCAATCTGACGGCAGCGGTCTAAAGTTAAATTTCGATTTAAAATTTCTAACCCAGATTGTTGGCAGTGAGAGAGATTCCCACCATCGGTGCGCCTCTGAACTAAAGAACCATTTTTAGCGACACAGCTAAAGTCTGTGCCTGTGAGTAAAAATTTTTGATAAATATCAGAGCCATCACTGCTTACAAAATGAAACTCGGTATCAATGGTAAGTAAAGTGGCTTGAGTGGTGACAATTTTAGAGTCAATTTTCATGGCATCACAGGCAGCTCTTAGAAAATCGTTAATTTCACCAGCACTGATTTTTTTAAAATCCTTTTCAAAAGGGCTATGATAGTGCCCCACAGCTTTGGGACGAACGCTTAAAGGAAGGTTAGCAATTTTAAAAGCAGAGCCTGTTTTTGCTAGTGAAAGAGCCATTTTAAAAGCTTTTTCAAGTCCGCTATAGCTTAAATCATTTGTCCCTGCATAGCCAAAATGTCCCTCATGCCACACTTCAATACGTACACCAAAGTCAAAGGAACTTGCATTCTCCTCAGGTTTACAGTTTCTAAGGGATCGCCATGTTGTTGTTTCACGTACTAAGTGAAGGCCAACCCAATCCGCAGAGTTTTTAAAGTTTTGCAGGGCTTGATTTAAATCCATTAATTCGCTCCCAATCTGTGGTCCACACCATAGCTAAATTAGTTCTGATTGTCACTTTGCCGCATAAAGACTTTTAGAAATATTGCTTTTTCTGCAAGCAGACATTGGTTTAAAGCTAGTACTTAATGACGCGATCAGATTTTTTATCAAACATATGGAACTCATATCCAGTTCCGAAGTCGGAATTAGATTACTTTGGAAGATGGCAATCTATTTCAGCCAATCAGGCTTATCTATGGCAGCAGGACAAGCCAATTCTAATTCATTTGCCTGCAGAGGTGATACTCTACTTAGAGCAGGATAAAAACCTTAAACTTAGTTCTCAAAACCTCCTCGAAATTTTAAGTGATGGAGATTGGATTGCCTGTCATTTTTTAAACTCGGCAGAGAAAATTCAGCTCGACTCATTAATGTTGCTTGCGCCATGTATGGGTAAATTCAACTTTGAATCTCAAAGAGATGAAGCAAACCGACAAAAAGCATGGCAAGTTTATCTTAAAGCAGTCAGAGACTTTTTTTTGGATCAAAACTTTTATGAGATTTTAACTCCTACTTTAGTTGATTGTCCGGGCACGGAGCCTTTTTTAGAGCCATTTTTTACGGAGTTAAAAGTAGGTCGTAACCAAAAAAAATACTTTTTACCGACGAGTCCTGAGCTTCACTTAAAAAAATGTCTTTCTAAAGGCTACGAGGCTATTTTTGAGATAAAAAGCTGCTTTAGAAATGGCGAACTTGGTCCTCATCATCAGCCAGAATTTTTAATGCTAGAGTGGTATCGAAGTATGCATCATCTTGAGCAGATACAAAAGGATGTGGAAAAGTTAGTTGAAAAGTGTCAGCAGCAGCTAAGAGAATCTGGTTTTGATGTCAGGCCCTTACCCAACTTTAATAGAACCTCAATGGCACAATTGTTTAAAGAGAAGCTCAATTTTAAACTCACCCCTAATACCAGTCGCGATGAACTGGAAAAACTAGCAAAAACATTAAAAATGCATACAACTCATAGTGATAGCTGGGATGATTTATTTTTTAAAATTTTTCTGACTTTTATAGAACCTGAAATGAAGACAGCGGGTGCTGTTTTTCTAGCAGACTATCCGGTTTCGCAAGCGGCACTGGCTAGAATTAATGAAGCAGGGTGGGCAGATCGATTTGAGTTCTATTGGCAGGGACTTGAAATTGCCAATGCTTTTTATGAACTTAATGATCCAAAAATTCAGAGACAACGTACTCTTGCAGATATACAAGAAAAGGCGAGACTTGGTTTATCCTCTGTGCCTTTGGATGAAGGATTTTTGCATGCTTTGGAGCTCGGGATGCCGCCATCAGCGGGTATTGCCTTAGGGCTTGAACGACTGTTTATGGCTCTCATGGGATACGACAGTCTTGCTCAAGTTAAGTTATTTCCACTGAAGGAGGAATTTTATGTCTGAAATAGTTAAGGTTATTTTAGCAGCAGTTATTATCGTTTTAAGCAGTCGACTGGCGCAGAATTCCCCATTGATGGGAGCTATTTTAATTTCTTTGCCCATAAGTTCAATATTAGCTCTGAGTTTTTTATATTACGATACAAAAGACGTAAATATAGTTGCTGCAACTTCAACAAGCATTTTATGGATGCTGGTGCCTTCTTTGGCCTTTTTTCCTTTATTGAGCTTTTCTTTAAAACAGGGATTTAAATTTTGGCAAAGCCTGCTCATGGCCTGCATTGCTATGAGTGTTTTATATTATATTTATACTTGGATACTTAGATATTTTGGGTACAAATAGATTAAGACTTCTTGCCGCTATTGATTTCTTCTTTAAGTTCTTTGCCAACCTTAAAGAAAGGTAGCTTTTTCTCATCAACATTGATCACTTCACCAGTGCGAGGGTTGCGCCCTTGATAAGAGTCATATTTACGATTTACAAAAGAGCCAAAACCACGAATTTCAATTCGATTGTCGTTCATCAGAGCTTCAATCATTGTATCGAAAATTGTATTTACAACTGTTTCTGCTTTGACTCTGGTGATTCCAGCTTTTTCAGAAATGAGATTGATTAGGTCTGCTTTCGTCATTCACGGCTCCGTGCTAAATTATTGATATGACTTCAATAATAGTGGCAACAGTATGTGGCTCAGTCAATCCAGTAAAGCACTGCATTAGTGAAAATTAGAGTAAAAAAAAGGTCTAGCAGGCCAATTTAAGGGCTAATGGGCAGTTGCAGCGTTTTTTTGGGCGGTTTTTGCTTATAAAAACCTGAGCTTAGTAAAACTTTATAGTAAGCACTAACAACTGCCTGGACCATTTGAGTGGTGTCAAATAAATGAATGACTTTGGCTCGAGCTTTTTCGCCTACCTCCATTACCGAGATTTGCCCACTAAAAATATCAATTAATAAATAAGACAGAGATTGAATATCAGCAGGTCGCAAAAGAAAGCCATCCTGGCCATCCTCAACAATATTGGCAACAGCACTTACTTCTGAGCCAATAATAACTTTCTTTTGAGCCATGGCTTCTAAGATACTTGGTTCAAAGCCTGTTGTGCGTGAGCTCATATTAACAAACACATCAGCAACTGCAATATAGTCTACTAACTCTTGAGTTTTTACTGCCCCCACCATAAGAACTCTGCGCCCGAGAGCTCGGTTTAAAATAGTAAACTCTATTTCTTTCCACTTAGGGCCATTACCAACAATAATTAAGTAAGCATTAGAAATTTTAACGGCAACTCGTTCAAAAGCTTCAACTAGGTTGGCTACTTCAGTAATCTGAGTCATGTCTGAAATAGTCACAACAACTTTTGCAGATTCGGGAAGTTGTAGCTTTTGTCGTAATGGTTCAACTTCTGGGCGCTCTGAAAGATCACTTAGTTCTATGCCATAGGGAACCGAGTAGATGTGATAATCTGGATAAAGGTAATAGCGTTCTAGCATAAGTCTTTGTTGAGGTGAGGTAACAAAGATGCCATTGGCAGTGGCAAGTAGCTTTCTATCAAAACCAAGATAAGTTGACAGGTATTTATAAGCTAAAGCGAAACCAGTAACAAGGAGGCTACTGATAGTTTCTTGGCTCATTGCCAAAATAGAAAATATTTGTGACATTTGTGTAGCATCAACATCATAGGCAACTGCAACATGAAAGTGTTTTTTATTTTTCGCAATTTTGTACGCTGAAGCATCAATACTGTGAACTATGTCAAAAGGCTCTTCTGCATGGAGCTGCACAAATTTTTCAAAAACAGCATCTTCAAATTTTAAAGCTGAATAGTTTGGAAAACCTTCATAGAGAAAAAAAGTTCGAACCCCATCACGGATAACTTCGGCTTTACCAAGAGGACTTTTTCCAGCAATAACAGTTACTTTATGGCCAAGTTTAGCAAGCCCTTTAGCAATGGGCCATAAAAAGCCATGATCTGAGGCTCTACCAAGAATAGGGAATTTGCTAGCGACCAGGCAAATATTAAGCTGTGAGGGCAAACTCTTTTTGGACATGGGTACATGGTACATTTTGTTTTGCAAACACGTTACTCATAACGCAGATGCGAAGCAAAATCTATTATATGTTTAAATACCAGAGAGAGCCAGAGTGAGAGTTCTTTGTAAGTAGTTATCTAATTGGTCAATGTAATTACCTTGGTCGACATCAAAAGATAAATTTCCCCAACTTTTATTGGTTAAAAAATAAAGCCAATCTTTTGTCCATGGATTTGTTTTTAAAATAAGGGCATTCTTTGAGTCTTGCCACAAGTGAGGCTGATTTTCTTGCTGAGAGAGGGTCAAAACACAGGCCTTATTATTATTTAGGGCTAATTGGGCAAACTTTGTAGTTGGGGAGTATTTTTTAGTACAAGCGGCAAGTAAAATAAACTCACATTCTTGGATAAGGGTTTCTTCATTTTTAAGAGCGCTCTCGCCGAGAACAGTCACT
>CAYMKD010000214.1:0-1408 GCA_964390435.1 uncultured Pseudobdellovibrionaceae bacterium
AATTTGTTATGACTTAAGATTTGCAGAGCTATTTAGTCAGTATGCAGCCCTTGGTGTCGAAGCAATCTTGGTGCCTGCTGCTTTTTTAGTTGCAACGGGCGAAGCTCATTGGCATGTGCTTTTAAGGGCAAGAGCAATTGAGAGTCAGGCTTATGTGCTTGCAGCGGCACAAGGTGGAGTTCATAAGGGGCCTCGTGGTCAAAGAGAAACTTATGGTCACAGTTTAATTATTGACCCATGGGGCAGAGTTATTGCTGAAGCCACTGATAATAATAAAGTAATATCAGCACGTTTAAGTAAAGCAGAGGTTTTAAAAGTAAGAACACAAATTCCTATGCAAGGACATCGTCGTATGGGAGCACATAAAGCATGAAATATTTTTTACTAGGTTTTATTGCAGCTATTTTTTTAATGGGGTCGTTTAAAAGTTTAGCAGCTTCAGATGCCGCAACTATGGATAGCCAAGATTTAAAAAACAAAGCTCGAAAAAAGCTCTACCCAGGAGGGCGAGATGAGCAGGACCTACAGGTGCAAGCTCAAGTCGCTAAACCCATTCGAAAGTTTAAATCCCCTGTCCAACAACAAGAACCTGCAGAACCAGTATCCGAAGACCACGACTAGAGGAGAAAGCCGACCATGCAAGATAACTCATTACCAGAAGGCGTGACCCGCGAAGAAATGGAAGTTGATGTTCTCATCGTTGGTGGCGGTGCCGCAGGCCTTGCAGCAGCTCTTCAATTAAAAAATCAAATCGATGCTCATAATCAAAGTGGTGCAGAGACTATTGCAGATCCAATGATTGTGGTTTTAGAAAAAGCCTCAGAAGTGGGAGCTCATTCATTTTCTGGAGCTGTGCTAAAGACAACAGCTCTTGCAGAGTTAATACCTAACTATAAAGAAGAGGGCTGTCCTTTAGATAGCGAAGTTACTAAAGATGCAGTTTATTATTTAGGTGAAAATTCTTCTTTTAAGCTGCCGATCACTCCTCCGCCATTTCATAATGTGGGCAATCATATTATTTCTCTCTCTAAATTTAATCGTTGGCTTGCACAAAAATGTGAGGAGCGTGGAATTAATATTTTTCCAGGCTTTGCAGCAGTAGAAGCTCTCTATGACGGAGATCGCATTATTGGGGTTAGAACAGGTGATAAGGGCCGAGATAAAAATGGTCAGCCTAAAGCTAATTTTGAACCAGGTATGATTTTAAAGAGCAAGGTAGTTATTTTTGCAGAAGGAACTAGGGGCTCTTTATTCAAACAAGTAAGTAAAAAATTAGATCTTCGTAAGGGTAAAAATCCAGAAGTTTTTGAAGAGGGTGTAAAAGAAATTATTCAGATGCCTTCAGGCACAGTAGAGCCAGGGCAAGTCATTCACACTCTAGGTTTTCCACTAAATAAAAGTATTGGTG